>NZ_JALQDI010000069.1:0-9416 GCF_023631305.1 Caballeronia sp. INML3B | reverse complement strand
CCCTTGATGTCGGCGCCGCCGTCATCCTTGAGCCACATGTATGCGGGAATTGCCATTTACTACTCCTCTTTGGTACTACAAACTAATGTCTGGGATTCGTTCCCCGGACACCAAGATCCCGAAGCGTAAGCCTCGGGGATTCGACGCGACTACTGCGTGTGCGCAGAGGTCGCACCGTTATCCGGCACGAGCGTGATTTCAACGCGGCGGTTGTGGGCGCGGCCTGCGTCGGTATCGTTCGAAGCGATCGGCCGCGTGTCGCCGTAGCCCTGAATGGCGAACTGGGTGGCAGCGATGCCTGACGCGTCGATGAGCCAGTCGCGAAGCGCCGTCGCGCGCGCGAGCGACAGTTTCAGATTGCTCGCGGAATCACCGACGTTGTCCGTGTAGCCCGCGACGAGAATCCGCTTGTTCGGATGCGCCTTGATCATCTCGAGCGCCCCGACGAGCGTGCGGTTGGAGCCTGGCTTGAGCACCGCCTCGCCGCTATCGAAAAGCGACATGCTATCCAGCGTCACGACGGCGGGCGCAGGCGCGGGCGGCTGATAGCTCGCGATTGCATGGTTCAGCGACGGCAACCAACGGTTGCCTTGATAGAGGCCGAAGCCGAGCCGGACGGGCGCGCCGTCGCGCGCATACCGATCGAGCTCGTCGCGATCCGCGACGAGCTCTTTCAGCGCGTCGCGGTGCGCCGAGTCGTGACCGGCAGATATTGCGGTGAAGCGGTTCAGGTCGGACTCAACCCGCGTGATCAGTTCGGCGTTGTGCTGGCCAGAGCCCCAAAACGAAGCGGCGGTTGCCAACGCGAAGAGCGCAAGGGCATGTCCAATGGCGGCGATGCGCGGCGATACGCGAACGTGCCGTGGCATCGCTTCGATGAGCGGCTGCGGCAGCGGCCACGGCGTGCTCAAGGCGGCCACGACGGGTGGGGCGACGTGCGTGCGGCTTAGCACATCGCGCTCCCAAGGCCGGGACGCGTCGCTTGCCGGACCGCAGTCGATCCAGCCCGCGCCATAAAGCGGCCATGGCTGAGCGGGGTGACGTGGATCGGTGAGCGTGCCGAACACCACTCGTTGCGTCCAGCCGACGATCGAAGCAAGCGCCGCCGCGCGCGCCGCGTGGTACGGGTCGGGGGACTCGCGAACCGTCGTTGTCTCCGCGGTTCGCACGACCGACTCGATTTGCTGCGCGTCAATCGGGGCGATTGCCGACGCGCCGTACCATTGCCAGCGCGCGTTTGCGTCCTCCGGTTCGAGCGCGGTCAAGTGCTGATAGACGGCGACGTAACCCGGAAGACGCGCGCTCGCGATGCGCGATGCGTCGGCGCGCGCCTGGCGCACCAAGCGCAGCTTCTGCGCGAGCGCGTCGGAATCCGCGTGCACTGCCGGAGCGACACACAATACGACGCCGTCCGGCGCCTGACCATCGCGCCATTGCCGCGTGGCGAGCGCAACCTGTGGCAGATCTTGTGGACGATTCACGCGCAGCCAGATTGCGCCGTCACCGACGAACACCAGGCGGTTCGTGCCCGATTGACGGTCGAAGAGGGCAGCAAGCGCATCACCCGTGACGAGTACGAGCGGCATGCGTCGGCGCAGGCTGACAGGAAGCTCTGCCGTGGCCGTGCCAAGCGCCTTGAGCATGTCAGCGCTTTGCTCCCGGGCGCGAGCGAGCCGAACCGTGCGCCAGCCAACGAACACTGCCGCCGCAAGCAAGACGATGGCCGTGCAGGGCCATCGCGACGCTCGGTCTAGGGGTTGCACGAGCCACAGCACGGCCAGCGCGAGCGCGGCCGCGTAGACGGCGAGGGTGCGTGCTGGATATCCCAGCCTCTCAATTGAACTCACGGTGCGGTCACTGAAGATTCAGCCTTGCTTAGAACCGCGGCGCTTCTGGCGTCGAGCGCGACGTGCCAGGTCAGCCACATCGAAACCGCACACACCAGCGCAAGACCGGCGAGCCCCCACGGCGAAAGGCCGTGAAAGAAACGGTAAAACCAGCTTCGCAGGCGCTGGCCGCCTGGTTCGACGTAAAACGACTGCCCGTCTGCGGGACGCAAGCGTGCTAGCAACGTGGATAAAGTACGCATTAGCCCCTGACGCTTCGCCTCGCCCTCGAGCGCATAGCGGCCAGTGAATCCGAGGCCCAGAACGGCGGCGTAGCACTCAAGGAGATCCACATGGGGCGACGCTTCGCGCATGTGCGCTTCGAGCCGGTCGAAAACGAATTCACCAGCGTTATGTTTCTGGAAAAGCGCAACCTGTAGCGGCTCACCCAGCCATGTGTTCTTGTCTGCATCGCGCAAAGAGCGCACGGCCACTTCGTCGAGGAGCGCACACAGTGCGTCGACCGCTTCTCGGCACACTTCCTTGGCATAGCCTCGCTGGTTGAGCGCAGCAGCAAATTGCTCGATCAGCAGGGTGCAATGCTTTCGAAACGGCTCATATATCTCGACCTTTCCGCCGGCAGTCTGCATGGCCACGAGAAGCGACGCGTCGCGTAGCAGGTCGCACATTCCGGGGGGAGCCGGACGCGCAGCATCTATACGTGTAATACCCGACGTGTTCTGAACCAAGGCCCTGCGTGAAGACAATTGACCAACGTCAATCATGAGCGTGTTTCCCATCAACAAGTCGTGTCGGCATCGGCAATCTGACGCCGTGAAAGTGCGATCCGCATAGATGCATAGATGATCGTTGTGTCTATGATTTGCTGTCTATGATGCTGTACAAATTTTATCGTCACGCATACCCTTCTCGAATCCAGACGTTGAAAATGCAGGATAACGAAGCGTTGAGTTGATGAGACGAGCCGTTTCACGATCAATACTGTAACACCTGTTCGAGACACCTCCTGTCTCGAATGTTGCTTTGAAGTGGGCGAATTGAGAGAACTGACCTTGCGTTGTAAAAGAGTGTCCGGATCTGTCGCTGGGGTCGCTCGAACGGGCATGTAGGAAGCCGCAAGGCTGTGCGCAATCAATTGACAAACAACGGTTTTTCGTTCGCCATGGCACGGGTTCGATCCAGATTTGCCCGCCCGTTGGGGCATTTGCGGTGCATGTCGAATCCTGCTAATGTGCCCCAAAGACAGGGCATGCGCGGGCAGCGCACGGCATTCGCTTCTCGCATGTTCTTGAGGAAGTTACAGCAGCGTTGCATCCCAAAATGCGAGGGTGCAGAACATTTCTGATAATAAGGACTATTAATGGATAGCTTCCAGCGCGAGATTCCGAAAAGCCGGGTCTCCATCACCCTTGACCTTCATACTGGCGGCGCACAGAAGAAGATAGAACTGCCGCTCAAACTGCTGGTCGCGGGCGACTTCAGCGCCGGGCGCGAGCAGGCGCCGCTTTCTGAGCGCAAGAAGGTCAACATCGACAAGAACAACTTCGACGCGGTTCTGAGTGATCTCGCGCCGGACCTGAAGTTCGGTGCGGAAAACACGCTCGCGAACGATGGATCCGAACTGGCGGTGAACCTGTCGTTCCGCTCGATGAAGGACTTCGAGCCGGAACAAGTTGCGCGTCAAATTCCTGAACTGCAAGCGCTACTCGCCGTGCGCAATCTGCTGCGCGATCTGAAATCGAACCTGCTCGATAACGGCACGTTCCGCCGCGAGTTCGAGAAGATTCTGAAAAACAAGGAACTCTCCGACAAGCTGCGCAGCGAGCTTTCGCAGATCGCCACGGCGGCGACGCAGCCCGAAGGCCACGCCTGACACGGCTGAATTCAGAGCTGAGTCACACACTGGCTCCCCCAAGGTTCAAACGCGGGTCAAACGACCGCATCGCAGACAGGATAGTTCATGAGCAAAGTAGAAGCCCGTTCGGGCGCCGCGGGTAAGGCCGTCGTACTCGACGCGCCGCAAGAAGCATCGCTTGGTGACAGCGTCTATGCGTCGTTGTGCGGCAAGATCAATTTGAGCCCGGTGTCGCAAGCGCGTCCGCTCGAAGCATTCCGCGACAGCGACACGTTGTCTGAAGCCTCCGCCGACGAGCGCCTCGCGCGCGGTATGAGCGCATTTCTTGACCTCGTCGCGAAGACGAGCAAGCCGGTCGAGCGCCTGGACAAGTCGCTGCTCGATTTCTTCATCGGTCAACTGGATCGCCAGATCAGCAATCAGCTCGACGCGGTGATGCACAACGCAGAATTCCAGGCGTTGGAAGGTCGCTGGCGCGGTCTGAAGATGTTGGTGAGCCGCACCGATTTCCGCAAGAACGCTCGCATCGAAGTGCTGGACGTATCAAAGGACGCGCTGATCCGCGACTTCGACGACGCCCCTGAACTGATCCAGAGCGGTTTGTATCGCCTGACATACATTGAGGAATACGACACGCCGGGCGGCCAGCCGATCAGCGCGCTCGTCAGCGACTTCGAATTCGCCAACTCGCCGCAGGACGTGGCCCTACTGCGCAACATCTCGAAGGTTGCGGCGGCGGCGCATATGCCGTTCATTGGCTCGGTGGGCGCGGCCTTCTTCGGCAAGAAGTCGATGGAAGACGTCGCGGCGATTCAGGACATCGGCAACTACTTCGACCGTGCCGAGTACATCAAGTGGAAGAGCTTCCGCGACACGGACGACGCACGCTACGTCGGCCTCGTGATGCCGCGCGTGCTCGGCCGCCTGCCGTACGGCAAGGACACCACGCCCGTGCGCGCCTTCAACTATGAAGAGCAGGTGAAGGGCCCGGACCATGACCGTTATCTGTGGGTGAATGCGTCGTTCGCATTCGCGGCCAACATGACGCGAAGTTTCGTAAGCAATGGCTGGTGCGTGCAGATCCGCGGTCCGCAAGCGGGCGGCAAGGTGGAAGACCTGCCGGTGCACCTGTACGACCTCGGCACCGGCGTGCAGCCGAAGATCCCGACCCAGGTGCTGATTCCGGAGACGCGCGAATTCGAATTCGCGAACCTCGGCTTCATTCCGCTCTCGTTCTACAAGAATCACGACTTCGCGTGCTTCTTCTCGGCTAACTCGACGCAAAAGCCCGCGCTCTATGAGACGAAGGAAGCGACGGCCAACAGCCGCATCAACGCTCGCCTGCCGTACATCTTCCTGCTCTCGCGCATCGCGCACTATCTGAAGCTGATTCAGCGCGAGAACATCGGCACGACCAAGGATCGTCGTCTGCTCGAACTCGAGTTGAACAACTGGATCAAGGGTCTTGTGACCGAGATGAACGATCCGGGCGACGAGTTGCAAGCGTCGCACCCGCTGCGCGAGGCGAAGGTATTTCGCCGCGAATGACGAGGTCGCGTGGCGCATGGTCAATCGCGGCGTTCCTTTGGCGTCGATTCACGTCGGGGGAATCCCCGTGATGCCGGCCTTCAGCGAGCGTTTCGACCGCGCTGCGTGTGCAGCGTTATACGGTCTGGATCCAACGCGCAAGACGCTCCTGATGATGTCGGGCGGGGAGGGACTCGGAGCACTCGACGTGCTCGCGGCACGTCTGCTCAGCATGGGTGGAGACTTTCAGTTGATCGCGCTGGCGGGACGAAACGAAGCAATGCTCGATGCGCTGCGAAAGCTGGGAGAGGCTCACCCCGGCCGTATGTACGTTTCAGGTTTCACGCCGCACGTGGAGCGCTTGATGGCCTGCTCTGATCTCGTTATCACCAAGCCTGGCGGCTTAACTACATCGGAATGTCTCGCGATGCAAGTACCAATGATCGTCACATCGCCGATTCCCGGCCAGGAAGAGCGCAATGCCGACTACCTGCTCGAACAGGGCGTCGCGATGAAAGCTGTCGATGCGGTAGCTCTCGAATTTCGGGTTCGCGCGTTGCTCAGCGATCCAAACCGACTGAGCGCAATGCGCAGCAGGATCGCCCCGTTGGCACGACCGTACGCGGGACGTTTCGTCATGGATACGGTGCTCGACGCCCTCAAACATACAGTTACAGAGAAAGCTATGAGTTCATGCGTCGTTGTGCCCGGCAAGCGAACGCTGGCGCTCGTTCTCTGGGTCGCCTTATTGGGCTTTTTCTTCGCGAACGTCGAAATACAAATCGAAGGGAGCGCAGGTTGGGCCGCCAATTTGCCCACATGGCGGATCGAGCATCATTGGTTGCTCGACATCTTTTGGGGTGGCAGACCGATGACGGGATATCACGCATGGGTATTTCCGTTCGTCGCACTTTTCTTCCATCTTCCCGCAATATTCTTTGCCCGGTGGTCGTGGCGTATCGAAGCGCGCATTGTCGCGTGCATCATGACGTTCTGGCTCGTCGAGGACTTTCTTTGGTTCGTTCTCAATCCCGCATATGGAATCGCGCGCTTTGATCCTGTCCACGTGCTGTGGCACAAACACTGGGTCGGATTTGCACCCACCGACTACTGGACCATGAGCATCGCTGCGCTCGTGCTGTTCCTGATGTCGCGACAGTGGGAGTCAGGTTCGAGGTGCTCGTCGGATGAATAAGGCTTTCAGCGTGCTTTTCTACGGTGCCGGGCTAACGGTCGTGGCATATGTCGTTGCGGCGAAGACGCTGGGCGAGCCCGTTTCGTTACATTCAAGTGCTCCTGCTGTATCGATGGCAACCACACGTCCGCTCACATGGGCTGAGCCGATGATTTACACGGGCGTCGATAATCTGCACCGCATCACGCCCTCGCTCTATCGCAGCGCGCGAATTTCAGAGGATGACGTGCCGAAATTGCGTGCACTGGGCATTCGCAGAATCATCAGTCTCCGCTCGTTTCATTCGGACGAGGCGGTTCTCGCGGGAAGCGGCATTGTGCAGGAACGCATTCCCATCAATACGTGGAACATCAAGGACGAAGACATGATCGCCGCGCTTAAGGCGCTGCGCGACGTTGATCACGACGGGCCAGTTCTTATCTACTGCCAGCACGGCGCGGATCGAACAGGGCTGGTGTCGGCGCTATACCGCGTGGTGTTTCAGGGATGGACGAAGCGACAGGCTGAGGATGAATTACTGGACGGTGGCTATGGCTTTCATCCCATCTGGGCGAACATCAAACGCTACCTTGAGCAGGTCGATGTCGAATGGTTGAGACGGCAGGTAAAGGGCGCACCACGCGATGCTTGATGCGATTGACCGGTGAAACGTCAGGGTCTTCGAGACTATTTCGAATAATGTTGTGCGTGGCTGTCGCGACCGCACTGCTCTGGTTTATCGCTGCGGCGCTGATTTGCCTGCGAGGGATAACAATGCCGTATGACGACGCTGACGTTGCCGTTGTCTTCGGAAATGCGCTCTTGAATGACGGAACTCCAAAGTCCATTCTGGCGGCAAGACTCGACGCCGCCCTTAAATGTCATCGCGCCGGTCATTGTCCTGTGCTCTTCGTGAGTGGAAGCATCGACGGCCCCGGGCTCAACGAAGCGAGATCGATGCAGACATGGCTGATCAGACATGGCGTGGAACAGGAGGCCATCGTTGTCGATGAGCACGGCGACAACACGCTCGCTTCGGCTCGGAATGCCGTGACCTTTATGCGCGAACATCGGATGACGCGAGTCCTGCTCGTCACGCAGTACTACCACCTTGCGAGAGCTAGCCTCGCGTTTGAGCGGGCGGGCGCGCGTCTCGTGCTGGGCGCATTTCCGCGTGAATTTCGCGTGATCGACGTCTATTCGAGTTGGCGCGAGGTGCCTGCATACGCGGTCTACTTCTTTCGGCTCGCAGCTAACGCGGACGCCAAGCCCGTATCATTTCGACCTGTTCAGTTCCTGATGAGACTCATTTCGAGGCCTGGCTGGTGACTCTCTGCCGGCAATGCAATTCATTCCGGATAACTCGGAAGTATCCCCACACAATAGCAGCGGAGGTCCGCCTTTGTCGTACAGAAATCTGATCGCAGGATTATTGGGAAGTTTGTTCACCGTTTCAGCCGCCTATGCCAGCGCTGACATGTCATGTGACCCGAGCCCACGGCTAAGGGAAAGCGACTATTCATGTGCAGGTGTGCCGTTCTTGAGCCCGAATAACGACACGCGGGTGAACGCGATCTTGCTGATGTCGAGCGACAAGGTGGCAAAGTTCCTGTCGAACCCGCAATCTGTTCCTGCTGAAGAACGGGCAAGCAGTCTAGCAGGCCGTTGAAATATCCGTCGTTGGCGCGCTAAGACGCGTTGCGACGGATGCTGAACTCGCGCTTCTGACATGTATTAGCTGGGACTCGATCTGACAGGTAGTCGGGGTCGATTGAGAGGAAGCGATCAATGGGGAATGAGTTTCTCCTTAGCGAGTTCCAGTGAATCGAGAAAGGTACGCATCGGGGTCTTGCCGTAACACCATCTTCCCTGATGCTCACGTTCATTGTTGTACTGGTCGAGCCACGCATCAAGATCAGTCTGCAGGACGTCGATCGACTCGTAGATCTTCTTGCGGAAGGCCACGCGATAGAACTCGTTGAGCATGGTCTTGTGCAGCCGTTCGACGATCCCGTTGGTCTGCGGCGATTTGGCTTTCGTACGAGTGTGATCGATGTCTTCCACGGCCAGATACAGCTCATATTCGTGATGTTCGGGGTTACCGCAGTATTCCGTGCCCCGATCGGTCAGTACACGCAGCAGCGGGATGCCGAAACTGTCGAAGAACGGAACGACGCGATCGTTAAGCAAATCAGCCGCCGGGGGGGCGTCTTGCGATCGTAGAGCTTCGCGAATGCCACCTTTGAGTAGGTGTCGACAAAGGTCTGCTGATAGATGCGACCCACTCCCTTGAGCGATCCAACGTAGAAGGTGTCCTGCGCTCGGCAGTAGCCTGGACATTCGGACTCGAATTCACCATGTTCTTCCTTCTCGCGCTTGGCACGTTCGAGCGCGACGAGTTGTGCCTCGGTCAGCACCAGACCCTCTTGGGCGGACTTGGCTTCCAACGCCTTCAGGCGCTTGGGCATGGTTTCCAGGTCGTGACGCAGCCAGATGCTACGGACGCCCTGAGGCGACACCGACAGCGCATGCCGCTTAAGCACTTCGTTGGAGATCCGGATCTGACCGTAGGCTGGCAATTCGAGAGCCAGCTCGACTACGGCAGTCTCGATCTGCGGATCCACGCGGTTCTTGAGCAACGGCCGGTGATGAGAAATCTCCTGTAGCGCGGCCTCGCCGCCGCGCTCGTACAGTTCCTTGAACCGGTAGAAGCTGTCGCGCGAATATCCCATCACCCGACAGGCTTGGCTGACGTTGCCAAGCTGCCGCGCCAGTTCGAGCATGCCGACCTTGCCACGGATGACCTTCTGTTCCTGATTCATGGCGGACTCCTTGCTGTTCGCGGCGCGCATTGCCGCTTCGGGCTACACCCTTCGCGCCACTGCGCGCCAGCATGAGAAAACCAACCACTGTCAGATCTAGTCTAGTTCACTGCATCTGACACGCGCAAAAACCCTTGTGAGCGTTCGATGCTGCTCGTGAGTTCACAAAACCGACGCTATCGATTGCTTCC
>NZ_JALQDI010000068.1:0-768 GCF_023631305.1 Caballeronia sp. INML3B | reverse complement strand
TCCGCTTCGATCAGCTTCAAGAGCCAATGCTCGACGGTGATTTCATCGGAAAGGCGCGTCTGGCACAGGCTCGCGGCCGCTTCGAGCGTGCGGGCGCAGTGCGGATTGAGCCGGCGAAGCAGATGAGTGGAGTCGCGCATTGTCATATGAAGTCCGGTGACGAGGGAATGAAAGAGGGCGTGCGGGGCTGTCGAATTTGCAGAAGAAAAAGCCAGCCCGCGAGGCGGGCTGGCTTGGACGACTCACGTCGTCATGAGGCGCTTACGCGCGCTCGTTCCACGTGTCCTTGTGGATGATGTTGCCGTCCTTGTACGACCAGGTGATCTGTTCGTAGCGCAGTTCGACTTCTTCCAGATGGTTGTGCTTCTCGTAATCCGGATTCTTGATGTCGAGCATCTTCGGACGCACGGCGACGACCTTGACGTTGTCGAGCTTGGTGTTGAAGTATTCCTTCTCCTTGCCCGCGTCGTCGATCTTGTACCACTTGATTTCGACGGACTTCAGCGTCTGGCCGCTCGTCACCGCCTTGTACAGGTACGGCGTCGATGCGTCGGTTTCCTTGGTCAGCGTGACCGGCGCGTGCACGCGCGTGCCGGTCAGCTTGCCGGTGTTGCCATCGGTCGGGATGTGCACGCCGTGGTCGAACGCGACGATCTCGACGCTGCCTTCGCGGCTTTGCACGGTGACGGAACCCTTGATGTCGGCGCCGCCGTCATCCTTGAGCCACATGTATGCGGGAATTGCCATTTACTACTCCTCTTTGGTACT
>NZ_JALQDI010000067.1:0-48876 GCF_023631305.1 Caballeronia sp. INML3B | reverse complement strand
CCCTTGATGTCGGCGCCGCCGTCATCCTTGAGCCACATGTATGCGGGAATTGCCATTTACTACTCCTCTTTGGTACTGCCAAGCGATGCCCAGGAAGAATCCTGAGCGACAAGATCCCGGAGAGAGAACCCCGGGGATTCGATTCGCGATGTTACTTCGCGGTATTGGCTTCGTCCGGCACCAGCGTGATCTCGACGCGGCGATTCTTTGCGCGGCCTTCGGGCGTGTCATTGGCGACGATCGGGCGCGTGTCGCCGTAGCCCTGCACCGCGAACTGCGTCGCCGGAATGCCCGAGGCGTCGATCAGCCAGTCGCGCAATGCCGCCGCGCGCGCGTTCGATAGTCTCAGATTGCTGGCGGCATCGCCCGCGTTGTCAGTGTGCCCCGCGACGAGTATCCGCTTGCCGGGATGAGCCTTGATCATTTCGAGGGCCGCGACGAGCGCACGCGTCGAGCCGGGCTTCAACTGCGCCTTGCCGCTGTCGAAGAGCGACATGCTGTCGAGCGTCACCACGGCGGGCGGCGGAGGCGGCGGCTGATAGCTTGCGATTGCCGCATTCAAGGCCGGCAGCAGTTGCGCGCCGTGATACAGGCCGAACGATAAGTTGAGCGGCTCACCGGTGCGGGCGTTGCGATCCAGTTCGTCGCGATCGGCGGCGAGCGAGCGCAGCGCATCGCGCCGGGCGGCGTCGCGATCCGGCGTGATGGACGCGTAGCGATCCAGGTCCGCATGGACGCGATCGAGCAATTCCGTGTTGTGGCGACCCGCGCCGAGAAACGCGGCGCTGGCGGCGAGCGCGGCGATGCCGATCGCGTGCGCGAAGGCGGCGACGCGCGGCGACATGGCGGCGCGGCGCGGCATCGCTTCGAGCAGCGATTGCGGCAGCGGCCACGGCGCGGGCGTTGCATCGAGGTTCGCGGGCGCAATGCGCGTCTGCAATTGAACGTCTTGCTCCCACGGCCTGGACGCATCGCTCGCGGGTCCGCAATCGATCCAGCCCGCGCCGTGAAGCGCCCAGGGCGCGGCCGGCTGACGCGGATCGGTGAGCGTGCCGAAGACCACACGCTGCGTCCAGCCGACGATCGACGCCAGCGCGGCGGCATGGACGGCCGTGTAGCGATCTCCGGCGTGGCGCGAGGCCTCGCTTTCCGCATTCCGGATGACGGCTTCGAAGCGCCCCGCGTCGATGATCGGCGCGCCGGCCGACGCGCTGTGCCATTGGCGCGTGAGGTTCGCATCGCGTGGCGACAGGTTCGTCAGGCGCTGATAGACGGCGATGTAACCCGGCAGGCGCGTGCTGACGATGCGCGAGGCATCGGCGAGCGCCTGACGCGCCACGCGCAGGCGTTGTGAGAGCGCGTCCGCGTCGGCGTGGAGCGACGGCGCGATGCTCAGCACGACGCCGTCGGGCGGATGGCCGTCGCGCCATTGCCGCATCGCGAGCGCGACCTCGGGAAGATCCTGCGGACGATCCACGCGCAGCCAGATCGCGCCATCGCCGATGTACACCAGGCGCGGCTCACGCGCACCGTGATCGAAAAGCGGGGCGAGCGCATCGCCCGTGACGAGCACGAGCGGCATGCGGGCACGCAGATTCAACGGAATGTCGACGGTCGCGGCGCCCAGCGCGCGCAGGATAGGCGCGCTTCGCTTGCGCGCACGTGCGAGTTGCCGCGTGCGCCAGGCGATGAAGGCGGCCGCGGCGATCACGATGCCGGCCGCGCAAGGCCAGTTCCATTCCTTGCCGAACGGCTGCACGAACCAAAGCACGGCGAGCGCGAGAAGCGCTGCGAGCACGACGATCGTGCGCGCCGGATAACCCAACCTTGGCATGTTGCTCACGGCTTGACGGCGTGGGGAATCAACGCGGCGAGTTGCACATCGAGCGCGATGTGCCAGATCGTCCACGTCACGAGCGCGACGGCGCAGCCGAGTCCGGCGATAGCCCACGGCGAGACGCGCCGCAACCAGTCGCCGAAGCGCCGGCCCAGCTGATCGATGACGAGCGAGCGCTCGCCTTCGGGGCGAAGGCGCCCGATCAGCGTATTCAGCTCGGCGATGAGCGCCTGCCGCTCGTTTTCACCGTGAACCGCGTATCGGCCGAGAAATCCCAGGCCGAGAATGGCTGCATAGGATTCGAGCAGATCGACCTCGGGCGCACGCTCGCGCATGCGGAACTCGAGCCGCTCGAACACGCGCTCGCCGCCATCGTGCTGCTTGAATTTCTCGACCTGCAAAGGCTGTGCGGACCATAGCGGCTTGTCGTGGTCGGAGAGGTGCAGCAGAGCGGTTTCGTCGAGCAGCGCGCATTGCGCCTTCACGGCATCGTCGCACACGTCTTCCGGATAACCGCGGCGTTCGAGCGCAGCGCTCAGTTCCGCAACCATCGACGCGCAACGCGCGCGCAACGCAGTGAAATCCCCCGCCCTGCCGCCGGTGGACAGATTCGCGACGAAGAGCGCCGTGTCGCGGAGCAGATCGCGCATGCCGCTCACATGGGCCGGTGCGATACCCGGCGCCGGTTCGACGAGGCCGGGATGAGCGGGAGATGTGGACAGCATGTTCATGAGCGCAGCACCGCGTAGAGTTCGAGCGAGACGTCCGGCACCGAGGTCGGCAGATAAACCTGACATGCGCGCGCGGCCAGCATGCGCGCGTGCGCCGGACTCGCGGCATCGAGCGCGAAGTACTGGTTGTCGAGCCGCACGGGAATCGCCGCCGGCACGCGCTGAACGGCCTTCAGCGGGATGCCCGCGAGCGCGGAATTGACGATGTGATCGACCTCGTCGGGCGCGCCGATCTTGCACAGGCGCGGGATTCGCTCGATGAGTTCGAAGGCGGGCAGCGTCGAGTTGACCGACAGATACCAGTCGGCGGCGCCGTCGGCGATGCGCGTGTCGAGAATCTTGCCGCTCCACGTCGTCGCGTTGTCGTGCGCGAGATCGATCGGCACGACGCGCGACGGAATGATCGCGTCCAGCAGATTGCGGATCATCGATTCGAGCTCCGCGAACACTTCGTCCGCGCGCACGTGATCGTAGGCGGGGATATCCGTGAGCTGTGCGCTCGTGGAGAACGTCATCAACGCGCTGGCGAGCTCGGCCAGAACCGAATACAGCCGCTCGGGCGGCAGGTTCGGATTCGACGCGAGGAACCGCAGCTTCGGCCACGCCGCATGAATGCAGTGCAGGAGCCAGAACAGTTGCACGTCGGCCACGCCGTATTCGGCGACCTGTTCGATGCGTTCGCTGCGTCGTGCGCCGAGCGCAAGGCTCTTCGCCAGCAGGATGTCGGCTATCCGGCCGATGCGCTCGACATGCAGCGTATGCGCGCTCAACGACAGGCAAGGGGGCACGTAGCGCCGGTCGAGCTGGAACTGTCCGCTCGTCGAACGCGTCAGGCGCGCGATGGCGCAAACGGTGTCATCGGCATGTGGCTCGAAGTCGAGAAGCAGGCGCACGGCGTGCCGCTCCGCGGCGATCTCGGTTTCGTCCGTGCCGTTCAGGTCGACCACCTTGACGAATTCGCGATAGGCGCGGCGCGGCCGCGTGAGCGCCGTTTCGTCCATGCGGCAGTTATTGCCATTGGCGTCGGGCAAAGCGAGCGCGGCCAGCACGGTCACACTTTGCCGTTCGGCGCTCACGCCTTGCGTGAGATCGCGCGCGGGCGGCAGCGCCTGCGCGAGCGACGTGTCGATGGGCGTGCCGTCGGGAAAACGCAGCCTGAGCCGCGACAGCTTGAAGCGGCCGGCGGCGAGTGCGTCTTCGTCTACCTCGACGTCGAGCGTTCCCCAAGGTTGCGCGAGCGCGGCCGTCGTGAACTGGCGCAAGGCGAATTCCGTCCACCGCTCCTGCTGCTGAAAATGCTGCTGCGTGAGAATCAGGCCTTCGTGCCAGAGCGGTTTATCGATCCGCATATGTGTATTTGGGTGAGGCTATTCGTCTATATCGGGGAGGGGATTCTATATTCCACCATTTAATTCGTATACCTACTCGTTAAAAAACCTTGATTGCCGATCAGGGAATATGAAATCGCTTGATAACAACAACTTGCCACCTGTCATCCTGCATACGGCTTATTTTCAAGATGGGTTGCGGTCGAGTGTGAAATGTCAATTAGTGTCGGCACCGGAGGTACGCCGCGACTTGCGAATTCGAGGGAGCGCCAGAAGAAGCGCCTGGAAATCCTTTCTCGATCAACGTCATGAGCGGGTTCTGCGCATCTGCTTTGCAGAACATACAGTCAAGATGACGATACTTTTTTAATGATGTGAAACCTGTTCTAATAGGACCCTAATGACGTTCGAACAGTCAAATTCGTAGACTGGGTTTGCTTCGCTCGGTCGGGCAGCCCCAAAAACTGCGGTCCCGCTTTCTCTATATTGAGATGCATGTCATCTATTTGATAAGGATTATTGATGGATAGCTTTCAGAGGGAGATTCCCAAGAGCCGTGTTTCGATCACGCTGGATCTGCATACCGGCGGCGCTCAAAAAAAGGTCGAATTGCCGCTCAAGCTGCTCGTCGCGGGCGACTTCAGCGCGGGACGCGAGCAGGCGCCGCTTTCCGAGCGCAAGAAGGTCAATATCGACAAGAACAACTTCGACGCGGTTCTGGCGGACTACGCGCCGGACCTGAAATTCGCCACCGAAAACACGCTCGCGAACGACGGCTCCGACATGCCGGTGAACCTCTCCTTCCGCTCGATGAAGGACTTCGAGCCGGAGCAGGTGGCCCGGCAGATCCCGGAACTGCAGGCGCTGCTCGCCGTGCGTAATCTGCTGCGCGATCTGAAGTCGAATTTGCTGGACAACGGTACGTTCCGTCGCGAGTTCGAAAAGATCCTGAAGAACAAGGAACTCTCCGACAAGCTGCGCGGCGAGCTCTCGCAGATCGCGACGGCGGCGACGCAGCCCGAAGGCCACGCCTGAGCTCCTTCAGCCTTCAACCGACAAGCTTCCCAGACAGGACAATCGATGAGTAAGAAAGAAGTCCGCGCAAGCGCCGCAGGCGAATCCGTCGTGCTCGACGCTCCGCAAGAGTCGTATGGCGACAGCGTCTATGCATCGCTGTGCAACAAGATCAACCTGAGCCCGGTGCAACAGGCGCGTCCGCTCGAGGCATTTCGCGACAACGACATGCTTTCCGAAGCGTCGGCCGACGAGCGCCTCGCGCGCGGCATGGGCGCGTTCCTCGACCTCGTCGCGCAGACGAGCAAGCCCGTGGACCGTCTCGACAAGTCGCTGCTCGATTTCTTCATCGGGCAGTTGGACCGCCAGATCAGCAAACAGCTCGATTCGGTGATGCACAACCCTGAGTTTCAGGCGCTGGAAGGCCGCTGGCGTGGCCTGAAGATGCTCGTCTCGCGCACGGATTTCCGCAAGAACGCGCGCATCGAAGTGCTGGACGTGTCGAAGGACGCGCTGATCCGCGACTTCGACGACGCGCCGGAACTGATTCAGAGCGGCCTGTATCGCCTGACCTACATCGAGGAATACGATACGCCGGGCGGCCAGCCGATCAGCGCGCTCGTCAGCGACTTCGAATTCGCCAACTCGCCGCAGGACGTGGCCTTGCTGCGCAATATCTCGAAGGTGGCGGCGGCGGCGCACATGCCGTTCATCGGTGCGGTGGGTGCGGCCTTCTTCGGCAAGAAATCGATGGAAGAAGTCGCGGCGATTCAGGACATCGGCAACTACTTCGACCGTGCCGAGTACATCAAGTGGAAGAGCTTCCGCGACACGGACGACGCACGCTACGTCGGCCTCGTGATGCCGCGCGTGCTCGGCCGCCTGCCGTACGGCAAGGACACCACGCCTGTGCGCGCCTTCAACTACGAAGAGCAGGTGAAGGGTCCGGACCACGATCGTTATCTGTGGGTGAACGCGTCTTTCGCGTTCGCGGCGAACATGACGCGCAGCTTCGTGAACAACGGCTGGTGCGTGCAGATTCGCGGTCCGCAGGCAGGCGGCAAGGTCGAGGATCTGCCGGTGCACCTGTACGATCTCGGCACCGGCGTGCAGCCGAAGATCCCGACCGAAGTGCTGATTCCCGAAACGCGTGAATTCGAATTTGCGAATCTCGGCTTCATTCCGCTCTCGTTCTACAAGAACCACGATTTCGCGTGCTTCTTCTCGGCCAACTCGACGCAAAAGCCCGCGCTGTATGAGACCAAGGAAGCGACCGCGAACAGCCGGATCAATGCGCGCCTGCCGTACATTTTCCTGCTCTCGCGCATCGCGCATTATCTGAAGCTGATTCAGCGCGAGAACATCGGTACGACGAAGGACCGGCGTCTGCTCGAACTCGAACTGAACAACTGGATCAAGAGCCTCGTCACCGAGATGAAGGATCCGGGCGACGAGTTGCAGGCGTCGCATCCGCTGCGTGAGGCGAAGGTGATGGTCGAGGACATCGAGGACAACCCCGGCTTCTTCCGCATCAAGCTCTTCATCGTGCCGCACTTCCAGGTGGAAGGCATGGACATCGGCTTGTCGCTGGTTTCGCAGATGCCCAAGGCGAAGAGCTGATTCTCGCGATAGCGCATCGTGTGAAACGCCGGGACGGCTCACGGGCCGTCCCGGCGTCGTCGTTTCAGGGCCGTCCGACGCGCGCTTCCGATCGATCGTAGAATGACTTGCGCCATGCAACGGCGCACCGACTACACAATTCGATTCGGGAGACGACATCATGCGACGTTGCAGCGCGGCATTCCTGATCTTTCCTGTTGTCATCACCTCCATGCTCGCCAGTTGCGGCGGCTCCGACGACGACAATCAACCCGCCTTTTCCAGCGCGCCGAAGATCATCATCGATTCGGACTTCAATACGATGGGCGACGACGGCCAGCTCTTCGCCATGTCGACGCAACTGATGGGCGAGGGCAAGGTCAATCTGCTCGGCCTGTGCGTCGTGACCGGCAACGACTGGCTGCTGCAGGAAGAAGCCGACGCACTGAAGGCGGTCGAGCGCATGGGCGTGCAGGACAAGGTCGGCGTCTATGCCGGCGCGAATTATCCGCTGCAATACGATGTCGCGAGCATTCGCGCGCAGCAGGCCGCGAATCCGAACGGCTACTTCGGCGCATGGATGCGTCCCGAGCCGACCAGCCAGTCGCAACTGACCGCGCCGCCGGACGGCTTCGCAACATCGGCCAAGCTGCAAAGCCAGAGCGCCGCCGACTTCATCGTCGATACGGTCAAGCGCTATCCGAACCAGGTGACGATCATCGAAGTCGGGCCGCCGACCAATCTCGCGACCGCCGTGCGCAAAGCACCGGAGATCGTTCCGCTCATCAAGGGAATCGTCTACATGGGCGGCGCGATGAACGTGCCGGGCAACGCGAACGCGGTGGGCGAACTGAACTGGTGGTTCGATCCCGTCGCGGTACGAACGCTTTTGCAGACGACGATCCCGCAGAGAGTGATTCCTCTCGACGTGACCAACACCGTGCCGCTCACCGAATCGGTCTACAACCAGATCGTCAATCCGCCGACGGGACAGACAGCGGTGACGAAGGTCTACGCGATCGCGAACGCGGGCGCATTCTCGACGAACACCGATATCTACGACACGCTGACGATCGGTTATTTCCTCGATCCGACTTACGCGACGCAGACGCAGAGCGCGTATCTCGACATCGACACGACGCCCGGCGAGGATCAGGGACATGTGAAGGTGTATCCGGACGCGCCGCAGGCCGGTGCGTCGCCGCAGAAGATCACCTACGTGACGCGCTACGACAACGATCGATTCTTCAAGTTCTATGTCGATCTGCTGACGCGGCCCGTCCCCGTCAAATTCCAGTAGCGCCAGGAGTTCAGGACCGGCGATACAAAGCGCCGGCCCTGAACAGCAAAGCATCACACTTCAAGCTGCTCCAGCACCTTGCCCTTCGTTTCGATGCCCATGTAATGCACCGCGACCGCCGCGACGAGCGGCACGACAGCGAGCGCATAGAACGCGACATTCATGTTCCCGCCCATCAGCGTCTTGCCGACGAGCGCCGGCGCGAAGATCGCCGCGATCTTGAGCCATGCACCGCCGAGGCCGCATCCGAACGCGCGGATGCTCGTCGGATAAAGCTCGGGCGTATACACATAAGCGGTGATGAAGCCGCATGCCATGAAGCCGAGCGCGAGGGCGCAGAAGGTTGCGACCACATACACCGACTGCGTGACGAACACGCCCGCGAACACGAGCGACACCGCGCACAACACGAATGACCAGTTGATGACCGGCTTGCGCCCGACCTTGTCTACGATCAGCGCGCACGTCAGCGAGCCGATCACGCCGAGCACGGAAGCCGCCACCGCCAGATTCAGCGCGAGTTGCAACGGCGCGTGATAGACGGTCTTGTAGATCGTCGGCAGCCACGTCGAGAGGCCGTACTGGAGCACGCCGCACGTCATCCACAAGAGCGCGACCGCGATCGTGCGCTTGAGATACGCCGGTCCGATCAGATCCAGGCGGCGGCGCTTCGGATGACGGTTCGCCATCGCTTCGAAATCGGCGAGATTGCCGAGCGGCGGCAGCGGCTGCTTCACGGTGGCTTCGAATGCGCAGAGCGCGTCGCCGGCTTCGCTCATGCGGCCGCGTTCGCCGAGCCAGCGCGGCGATTCCGGCACCAGCGCGCGCAGCAGGAAGAAGAGCACGAGCGGCCCGCCTCCGATGAAGTACATCGCTTCCCAGCCGAAGCGCGGCACGACCCATGCGCCGAGCGCGTTCGATGCGAGCAGGCCGATCGGGAACACGATCTCGTAGAGCAGCACGAAACGGCCGCGCCCATGGGCACGCGTGATCTCGTTGATGTAAGTCGCCGCGACGGGCAATTCGCCGCCAAGCCCGAGTCCCTGCACGATCCGTAACGCGACGAATACCGCGAACGAAGGCGCGAAGCCGCACGCGATGCTCGTCAGGCCGATGATGCCCGAGCTCCACGCGATGGAACGCACGCGTCCATAACGTTCCGCGAGCGACGGGAAGAGGAACGCGCCGATCAGTTGCCCGATCGATCCCGACGCGATCAGAAAGCCGACCTGCCCCGGCGTCAGCCCCCACTTCTGGATGAGCAGCGGCAGCGTCGCCGCGATGACGATGACATCGAAGCCATCGAAGAAAGTTGCCGCGCCGATCAGAATACGTGCGCGCACCTGCATCGCGTTGGCGGGCAGCCGCTCGATGCGCGCGATGATCGATCCCTTCGTGACCGCGTGAGCGGCAGTGGCCGCGTCGGCGACTGTCGTGGCGGTGCCGCCGTGTTGAACCGCCGTATTGCCCATGCTCCTCATGCCTGCTCCCGTCCGTGTGTTATGCGAGTGCCTTCGCCGTGTCCGCGAGCGCCGCGATATCGACCGCGCGCCCCTGGCTCATCCATTTCTTCGCGACCTTCAGATCGCGCGTCGCGTTGATCGCGATCACGCCGCGCAATGCATCGCCATCCAAGAAGAACAGCGATGCGCGACGCGCGTCCAGATCGCCGCGCACGATGGGCACGGCGCCCGGCGGAACGTCGCCGAGAATCTGCAGGTTCACGTCGTACTGATCCGACCAGAACCACGGAATCTCGGCATACGGCGTGCGCACGCCGAGCACCGCGCGCGCCGTCGCGATTGCCTGGTTCTGCGCGTTCGCCCATGATTCGAGGCGCACGCGGCGCTTGAGCCACGCGTTCGGATGATTGGCGACATCGCCGCACGCGAACACGTGCGCATCGTTCGTCGCACCGAATTCATCGACGACGATGCCGTCGTTCACGTCGATGCCCGCGCGCTCCGCGATTCCCGTATGCGGCGTCAGTCCGATGCCCGCGACCGCGAAATCGGCCTCTACGGTCGTGCCGTCGGCGAGTTGCGCGCGCACGCCGTCGCCATAGTCGTCGAGCGACACGAGCGATGCATTCAGCCGCACATCGACGCCGTTATCGCGATGCAGCTTCAACAGGAAATCAGACACGCTTTCAGGCACGGAACGTCCGCACAGACGCGGCGCGCCTTCGACGACCGTGACATCGACGCCGAGCTTCTTCGCAGTCGCCGCGACTTCCAGGCCGATCCATCCGCCGCCGATCACGAGCAAGCGCTTGCTATGGCTTTCGCGCAGGCGCTTGCCGATGAGCATTGCATCGTCGAGCGTGCGCAGATAGGCGAGATGCGAGGTCTGCACGAGCGAGGCCGGCAGCCGCCGCGCCGCCCCGCCGGTCGCGATGACGAGGCGGTCGTAGTGCACTTCGCGTCCGCTCGCGGTGCGCACGATGCGCGCGTCGCGATCGATCGATTCCGCGCATTCCGGCTGCCACGCTTCGACGTTCAGTGCGGCGAACGCGTCGTGATCGACGAGCCGCACGGTGTCGATATCGGCATCGCCTGCGAGCACGGCCTTCGACAGCGGCGGCCGCTCATAGGGAAGATGAATCTCGTCGGCGACCATCACGAGGCGGCCATCGAAGCCTTCCTTGCGCAGCGTCTTCACAATCCATCCCGCCGCCTGGCCGCCGCCGATCACCACGACCGTTTGGAGATCAGCCATTTTTGCGCTCCGTCATGAACTTGCCTTCCGGCGCCTTCGCGTCTTTCTGGCGGCGCGTGTTGCCGTCGAGACCGCCATCGACGGCCCACTCCGCGAACACGGTCGGGCCAGGCTCGAAATCGCGCGGTTGCCATTCGGGCGTGAGTACGTCTTCATCGGCGTAATACTCGATGAGACCGCCCGCCGGATTCTTGAAGTACCAGAAATACGCCGACGAAACCGGATGACGTCCCGGCCCGAGCTGCGTCGTCCAGCCGCAGCGGCTGATGTGCAGGCCGCCGCCGAAGACCTCGTGGATATCGCGCACGGTGAACGCGACGTGATTCAGGCCGCGCTTGCCATCGGGCAATTGCAGAAGAAACAGATCGTGATGACCGCCGTGCGGCGCGCAGCGCATGAACGCGCCGCGGCCCGGATAACGATCCGAGGTCTCGAAGCCGAGCAGTTCGTGATAGAACTTCTCCTGCTCCGCGACGCAGTTCGTGAAGAACACGACATGCCCCACTTCCACCGGCTCCGCGCGCTCGTAGACAGGACTCGGCGTATCGACGCGCAAGGTTTGTCCCCACACGTTCGAGGGCGAGCCCTTCACGTCGATGTCGCGTTTCTTCGTGACTTCGACGCGTATCGCCATGCCGTTCGGGTCGATGCAGCCAATTGCGTCATCCGCTTCGAAGTGGCCGGGCTGGCCCGCGAAGCGTTGGCGCAGTGCGTCGAGTTCTTCGCGCGTCGCGACGGCCCACGTGACTTCGCGCAGCGTCGGACCCGCTTCGAAGGCGGGCGCAAGCGCGGGGTCATCGGCAAGGGCGAGCAGCACTTCGCAGCCGTTCAGGGTTTCGAAACGCGCGCGGGTTTCATCATGCGCGACTTCCTTCAGGCCCCAGTCGGCGAAGAAGCGCCGGCAGGTGTCGAGGTCCGTCACGCCGTAAGTGATGCGTTCAATGCCAAGAATCGTCATGGCAACTCCTTCAGTTCGCCCACGGCAGCGGGGCGTCGTTCAAGCCCCAGTAGAGACTCTTCTGCTGCATGTATTCGCGCAGGCCCAGGCGGCCTTTCTCGCGTCCCATGCCGCTGTCTTTCCAGCCGCCGAAGGGCGTCGAAATGGAAAACTGCTTGTAGGTGTTGATCCAGACCGTGCCGGCGTTCAATGCACGCGCCATGTTCCATGCACGCTTGTAGTCGCGCGTCCAGATGCCTGCCGCGAGGCCGAACACGCTGTCGTTCGCCTGTTCGAGAAGCGCGGCTTCGTCGTCGAAGGGCAGGGCGGCGAGCACTGGTCCGAAGATCTCCTCCTGACACATGCGCGCGTCGTTCGTGAGACCTTCGATGATCGTCGGCAGGTAGAAGAAGCCTTTTTCGCGGCCATCGCCCGTCGGGCGTTCGCCGCCGCACAGGAGCGTGCCGCCTTCTTCGAGACCGAGCGCGACGAAGCGCTCGATGCTGTCGCGATGCTGCCCCGTGATGAGCGGGCCCATCTGCGTGTTCTCGCGCGCCGGGTCGCCGACGCGCAGCTTGCGCGCGCCATCGACGAGCCGCGCCATGAATTCGCCATACACCTTGCGTTCGACGAAAAGCCGCGAACCCGCGATGCACGATTCACCCGACGAACTGAAGATGCCGTACAGCACGCCATTGACCGCGTGATCGAGATCGGCATCGGCGCAGACGATGGTCGGCGACTTGCCGCCGAGTTCGAGCGATACGGGCATCAGCTTTTCCGCGGCGAGCCGCGCGATGCCGCGACCGACTTCCGTGCCGCCCGTGAACGCGACTTTCTTCACGAGCGGATGGCGCACGAGTGCATCGCCGATCACGGAGCCCTTGCCCGGCAACACACTGACGACGCCCTTGGGCACCCCCGCTTCCTCGCAGATGCGCGCAAGCGCCAGCGACGCGAGCGGCGTCACTTCGGCGGGCTTCAGCACGACGGCGTTGCCGGCGGCGAGCGCGGGCGCGAGCTTCTGCGCGTCGGAAGCGATCGGCGAATTCCACGGCGTGATCGCCGCGACGACGCCGAGCGGCTCGTGCACGCTCATCGTCAGATAGTCGCCGCGCGAGGGCGTGAGTTCTTCTTCGAGCGTTTCGAGGCACGACGCGAAGTAGCGGAACGTGTTCGCCGCGCTCGTGACGAGGGCGCGCGTTTCGCTGACCGGCTTGCCGTTGTCGCGCCGCTGCAAGTGCGCGAGCGCTTCGTGACGCGCTTCGATCAGGCCGGCGATGCGATGCAGAACGGCCGCCCGCTGATGCGGCTTCAGGCCGGCCCAGTCCGCCTTCCTCCAGGCGCGATCCGCGATCTCGACGGCTTCGCGCGCATCGTCGGCATTCGCCGTGCTGATTTCCGTGTTGACGGTCTGATCGGCGGGATAGATGCTCGCGTACGGATTGCCGCGTCCTTTGCGCCATTCGCCGCCGAGAAAGATATCGCCGGAGCTCACGAGCGAAGTGTCGGGATGATTCATCGTTCAAAACTCCTTCAGATGACGCAGCGCGCGGCGCGATTGCGCAACGCACGGATCGCGCTGAACGCGGTGAGCGCGGATGTCTTGGGATTCGACGGCAGCGGCTTGCCGCACATTTCGAGCGACATCTCGCCGAACGCGCCGCGCGCGACGATGCGATGCACGTTGCGCTCGACAGCCGGATCGGCGATCAGTCTCACGCGCGTGCCGTCGAGGCCGAGGCCGGCTAGCGCGATGGTCGCCGCGACGTTCGCATTCTTCGGATAGAGCCGTGCGGCGTCGCGCGCGGTCCCTTCGAAAATGACCTGTTCCGCGGTCAGCGACTTCAGATCGCACACGCTTTCGGCGGGCGTGCCGAGCCAGCCGAGCGGCGGTTTGCGGCCGGTGTACTGCACGTCGTCGAGGCCGCCTTCCTTCGCCGCGGCGAGCGCATCGACGCCGCCGATCGCGCCCGACAACAGCGTGATCGTGGCCGCGCCTTCATCGGCGGCGCGGGAGAGCGCATCGAGCAGGCCGGCTTCGGACAGCGCGCCGATCGACGCGACCGCGCAATCCGTGCCCGACTTCAAAAGCGGCACGACGTGATCGACGAGCGCCGCGTGTCCCGCGCATTCGAGCGCGAACTCGGGATGGCTCGCGAGCGACTCGACGTGCGAGACGACATCGACCCGGTCGCCGAGCACCGAGCGCACGTGCGCGCGATCGCGCTGCGGCACGATCACATGCGAGATGCGCACGAGCGGATCGTTTTCGAGCGCCTGAAACACCGCCGAGCCGATCGCGCCGAAGCCGATCATCGCGATATCGAGCGCATGCGGCGCGTTACGTGGATCACGCATATTCCGGCTCCTTCGGTTCTTCCCTCTTCACCGGCGGGCCGGCGAACGCGGTCGCGAACGAGCCGACCGACAGCATGTCCACTTCGATGAGCACCGGACCGTCGATGGCGAGCCCTTCGCGCACGATGTCATCGGCCTGATTGAGCGACGTGATGCGGCGATGCGTGAGTCCGAGGCTCGCGCAGAACTGCGCGAAATCCGGCTGATGCAGATCGACGAACATGCGGCGTCCGCCGTACTGCGCGTCCTGAATGTTGCGGATGACGCCATAGCATTGATCGTTCATCAGCACGATCATCACGTTGGCTTTTTCCTGCACGGCCGTGGCGAGTTCGCCGACATTGACCATGAGTCCGCCATCGCCGACGAGCGCGACGGTCTTTTTCGCCGCGCCCGAAAGCGCCGCGCCGATCGCCATCTGCATGCCCTGGCCGATGCCGCCGCCGAGCGCATGCACGCCCGCGCGCGGATTGAAGATCTTGAGCAGGCGATTGCCCCACGTGCTGTTCGAGATCGTGACGTCGCGCACCCAGTTGTAATCGCGGCCGACCGCGCGTTGCAGGGAATCGACGAGGCGCTTGTACGGTCCCAGCCCCTTCGATACTTCCGCGACCGCCGTTTCGCGCGCGGCGGCGAGATCGCCCGCGAACGCCGGATCGACACGGATGCGGCCTTCGAGCAGCGTCGCGAGTTCGTCCAGCACGCGCGATGCATCGCCATGCACGAACAGTTCGTTGCGATAGCCGCGGCTGTCGGCGAGCGCATCGGCGTCGATGCGATAGAGCGGTTGCGGCAGCGCGAGCTTGTACTTCAGCGTTTCGTTGCCCCGCAGACGGGAGCCGACGACGACGAGCGCATCGCACGTCTTGTAGAACGCTTCGACCGACGGATGCACGTTGAACGCGCCGAGCGTCGCCGGATGATCTTCGGGCAGCACGCCGCGCCCCTGCACGCTCGTCACCACGCCGAAGCCGAGCTTGACCAGCCGCTCGACCGCGCTGCGCGCATGACGCGTGCCGCCGCCGAGCCACAGCAGCGGGCGCCTGGCGTTCGTCAACGCATCGGCGAGCTGCTTCACGCGCAGGCTGTCGTGCGTGAGCGTGCCGACGTGCGGCGCGGCCAGATCGGCGGGCCATTCGATTGCGGCGGCCTGGATGTCGATCGGAATCTCGACGCTCACCGGACCGGCCGGCGCAGTCAGCGCGACGCGCACGGCTTCGCGGATCGTCGGCAGTGCGGTTTCGACCGTGCGCACGCGGAACGCGGCCTTCGAGATGGATTGCAGCATCGTCAGTTGATCGGGCGCTTCGTGGATATACGCGAGATCCCGATCGAGATATTCGGTTTCGATCTGCCCCGTGATGTGCAGCAGCGCCGTGCCCGCGGTCAGGGCTTCGACCATTGCGCCGGCCGCGTTGCCGGCGGCGGTGCCCGTCGACGTGAATGCGACGCCCAGTTCGCCCGAGACACGCGCGAGGCCGTCGGCCATGTTCAACGCGCCCGCTTCGCCGCGTGCGCCCACATAGCGGATATTGCCGCGGCGGCCGATCGCATCGAGAATCGGCATGTTGTGAATCGAGATCACGCCGAACGCCGTGCGCACGCCGCATTGTTCGAGAAACGCGGCGATCAGTTCGCCGACCGTGGTTTTTTCAGACATGACGAGCAAAGCCTCCGGAAACATCGATATGGCTGCCGGTCGTGTAGGACGACAGCGTTGTTGCGAGATAGAAGAGCGCCTGAGCCGCTTCTTCGGGCAGGCCGAAGCGGCCGAGCGGAATGTTTTTCTTGCGCGCGAGCTCGCCGGTCCATTCCTGCCAGCTCTGGCGCGGGTCTTGTGCTTGCTGGAGATAATCCTGGTAACGCCGCTTCCACTGCCCCGATTCGACGATGCCGATCAGAATCGAATTCACGCGGATGCGTTGCGGCGCGAGTTCCGTCGCGAGCGATTTCACGAGGCTCAGCACGCCTGCGCGCGCCGACGAGGTCGCGACCATGTGCGGTTCCGGCTGCAACGCGAGCAGCGAATTCACGCAGACGATCGCGGGCGCGGGCGCGTCTTCGAGCATCGGCAGAAAGGCGCGCGTCGGGCGGATGATGCTGAAGTACTTCAGCTCCAGTTCGTCGCGCCAGGCGTCGTCGGCCGTATCGGCGAAGGTGGACACGCGGCCTTGTCCCGCGTTGTTCACGAGCATGTCGACGCGGCCGAAACGCGCCTCGATGCGTGAGGCGAAGGCGTTCACGTGGTTCTCATCGAGCACATTGCAACGTGCAGCGAGCAATTGCGCTTGCGGGAATTCTGTCGCGAGCGCGGCTTGCGCGGCTTCGAGGCGTTCGGCGTCGCGTCCGCAAATGGCGACCGATGCGCCCGCCTGCAAAAACAGGCGCGCCGTCGCGAAGCCGATGCCCGACGAACCGCCGGTGACAACGGCGACCTGCCCTGAAAGATCGATCTGAATCATTGCAACCCCAGAGACTTCATGTATCGGCTCGATGCACTTGCGCGCGCGGCCGGGCGATAGTTGAGACGCAGCGAGAGCGCATCGGCGGCCTCGCGTACCTTGTCGATGAGGCCGCTTTCGAGCAATGCGGCATCGATTTCCGGACGCGGGATCGTCGTCGTGATGACGGCGACGATGCGTCCCGTGTCGTTGCGAACCGGCGCGGTGACGACCGAAATGCCGCGCTCGAACGACGATTGGCTCGTCGCGTAGCCGCGTTCGGCGTCTTCCTTCACGCGCTCGAACAGTTCTTCCACGGTTTCGGGCGTCGACTTCGTGAAGCGCTCGAGATGCTGTTCGGGATACAGCGCGCGCAATTCATCGAGCGACAGATCGCCCATCAGAACGTGACCGTGCGTCGTCGCATGCGCCGGCAGGCGCGTGCCGACGTTCACCTTCACCGAACTGAAGATCGGCGCGTGACTCTGCGCCTTGGCGACGAAGACGACATCGCGGCCATCGCGAATCAGGATGTGACTCGTGAGACCGGTCGCATCGCGCAGCGCCTCGATGATCGGCAGGCCGAGATCGGTCAGTTCGAGCGAGCTCAGGTATTCGAAGCCGAGGCGCAATACGGCCACGCCCAGGCGGTAGTTGCGGTCCTTGTCCGCGCGCTCCAGAAAGCCGAGCGATTCGAGCGTCTGAAGCAGCCGGAACACCGTCGTGCGCGGAATGCCGAGGCGCCGCGACAGTTCCGGCGCGCCGAGCACGGGCTCGCGCGGCGAGAACTCGGTGAGGATCTTCAGTCCGCGTTCGAGCCCCGGCACGATGTAAGTCGGTTCGCCTTTATCGGCTTCTTCCGTGGCAATGGATGTCATTGCGGTACTCCGTCTTTCATGTGACATTCGATGCCCTGGCAAAACGAGTCGATCAGCGCGGTATGGACGGCGGGAGATTCGACATAACCCGCGTGGCCGGCACGCGGAATGACCTGCAGGCCGACGTGCGCGGCCTGCGCGATCGGCGCGCACGCAGCGGGCGGCGTGATCGCGTCGTCCGCGCCCACCGCCACCGCGATGCGTCCATGAAAGCGCGCGATATCCGCTGCGAGGTCCGCGTTCGCGAGCAGATGCGTCGCTTGCGCGTAGCCTTCGGGGACGATGCGCGCCATGTTCCAGCGGACCCATTCGCGCGCGGTGTCATCGGCATATTGCGAAACCATGTTCGCGCTGCGCTCGCGTGCGAGTCCTTGCGCGCCGAGTTCGTCGAGCATCTTCAATCGTGCATCGCGCTTCGATTCACGCACTTGCTTCGAGGCCGCGCCGTAACCTGCAGCGGGCGAAATCAGCAGCAAGCCCGCCACACGCTCCGGCGCATGTGCAGCGAACGAACCCGCGATGATCGCGCCGAGCGAATGGCCGACGAGCACGCAGCGATTCACGCCGAGCGCATCGAGCCACGCGGACAACGCGTGCGCATAATCGGCCGCAACCGGCGATTCATTCGCGACGCGAGTGGACACGCCATAACCCGGCGCATCCCACGCGAGCACGCGACGCGTCGCGCCGAGCGCGTCGAGTTGCCGAACCCACGACGCCGCACCGGAGCCGATCCCGTGCAGCAGCACGACGGGCAGGGTGCGCAGATGCGACGCACCTGCCTCGCGATAACCCGTGATGCCCTGAGCGGTATCGATGTGCATGTCCGGAAAGCGCGCGAGCGTCTCGATGTTCATCGCAGTCTCAGCGCTTCAGCTTGGCCAAGGGCGAATCGGGCGGATACGTCGGCGTGATGGGCTTCGACGCGCCGAGCATCACGCACATCAGCGCGTCTTCGTCGCCGATGTTGATTTCCGTGCGATACACGCCAGGCGGCACGGAGATGAGATCGCGCTCGCCGAGCACGGCTTCCCACGTCTGTCCGTCCTTCTCGCAGATCACCTTCATCTTTCCGCGCAGCACGAAGAAAATCTCTTCGACGTCGATATGAATATGGCTCGGCCCGATGTTGCCGGCGGGAATGACCATCGTCGAAAACGTGAAGCTGCCTGCGGGGACGGTGTTCATGTCCTTCGCGACGCCCGTGCCGCCCGTGCCCACATAGCGCATCTGCGCGCGGCGATACTTCGGGTCGTAATCGGCCTGGAACTTGAGCGCGTCCCAGTCGTAGCGGCGCGTCTCGAGCCGCGCGACGCGCGAGTTCATCCATTGCTCGAAGCTCGCGTCGGCGGGCTGATCCCACGATTTACGTTCGATGTCGGCATCTGCCATTGCTTTCTCCAGGTTCTGTATAGAGCGAATCAATTCATCACGAAGCCGCCGTTGACCGGCAGCAACTGGCCCGTCACGAAGCGCGCCGCATCCGAGAGCAGGAACAGCACGGGGCCGTTCACGTCGTCGGACGTTTGCGCGCGCGTCAGTGCGCGGCCTTTGAGGTAGTACTCGTGGCGCTCGGCGGGCACGTAGGCGGTGGCTTCCACTTCGGTGAGGCCGGGCGCGATCGCGTTGACGGTCACGTTGCTCGTGCCGAACTCGCGGGCGAGCGAACGCGTCATCGCGATCACGGCGCCCTTGCTCGCGACGTAGGCGAGCAGCTTCGGCGCGCCCCACAACGCCGTATCCGATGCGATGTTCACGATCGCGCCGCGCCCCGATGCCTTCAGATGCGGCAGGCACGCGACGCTCATGAGCCACGACCCGCGCACGTTGACGTTCATCACGGCGTCCCACGTTTGCGGCGTGAGTTCATCGGCGGACTTGCCGCCCGAATTCGTGATCGCGGCGTTGTTGATGAGGCCGTCGAGGCCGCCCAGCGCTTTCACGCTTGCATCGACGAATGCGGAGATGCTCTGCGGCTCATTCAGATCGAGCGGGAAGAAGTGCGCTTCGGGCAGTTCACGCGCGAGCGCCTCGCCTTCCGCATGCAGCACATCCCCGAATGCGACGTGCGCGCCGCGCTCAACGAGCGCCCGGACGAACGCCGCGCCGAGTCCGCGAGCGCCGCCTGTGACCAGCACGCGGCGGCCGTCGAGCGCATCACGCATGAACGTGCTCCGTGTTCTTCGCAAGCGCGTCGAGGGCGGCGAGATGCTGCTGCGCACGTTGCTTCAGCATGCGGCGCACACGCGTCATGCCGACATCGTGCTGATAGAGGAACTCGTGATCGCGCGCGTTCGGCGCGAGGCTTTCGAGCACGTAGCGGTCTTGTTCCAGCACGGCCCAGTGCAGGCCTTCGAGACGATTGCGATACAGGAAACGCCACGCATCGCGTTGCCATCCCGAGACCTTGCGCGTGCGCCAGAAATAGACCTGGCAGTTGTCTTCATCGACGGGCGTGGCGAAGCCGATGATCCCGAAGTTGCCGCCCGGACCGAACTTCTTCTTGTACGGAATCGCGAGGCGCATCCACAGGCAGCCGGTTTCGCCCAGTTCGACCCAGTCGAAGTTCACGTCGCGCTGATTCACCTTCTCGAACATGAGGCCGGTTTCGGTCTTGCGCACGCGCATGTCGGCCTGCTTGTCGCCTTCGGCCATCGAGTGCGATGTCGCGTGCAGATAAGCGCCGTGCATCGGGTCCATCACGTTGTCGATCGCGTACTGGTAATTGCACTTCCAGTGGGACATGCAAAGGAAGCTCGCGTATTCATCGCCGACGAGTTCTTCGGGAAGCACGAGCGGCGCGGGTTCCTTGTTGGCGTCGTCGCCGAACCAGAGGAAGATCGCGCCCGCGCGTTCTTCGACCGGATACGACTTCACGCACTTCTGGCCTTCGAGCGGGCATGCCGACACGGCGGGCACTTTCTGCACGGTGCCGCTGCCATCGACTTCGATGCCGTGATACCAGCACGCGACGCTGCCGCCGAGATTCCAGCCGAGCGACAGGCGCGCGCCGCGATGCGGGCAGCGGTCTTCGAGCGCGTGCACTTTGCCTTCGTTGTCGCGCCAGAGGACGATCTGATCGCCGAGGCGCGTCAGGCCGATGGGCGCGTTCGCCACTTGCCAGCCAGGCGCGACGGGATACCAGTAATTGCGCAAGCCGCGATCGAGATAAGCCTGAACGGGATCGACGGCGACGGTTGTCTGCTGAGAGGACGTCATGGAAATGCTCCTTCTTTAATCGGCGAGCGTGCGCAGCTCGGTGGCGAGGCGCTCGGCGGTCCACGTCGTGCCTTCCGGCGTGCGAAAGCCGTCCTTGTTCAAGCCCGCGACCACTTGCTCCAGTTCCAGCGCGCCCGCTTCGAAGACGCGTTCGAGCGCGTCGCCGAAGTCGTTTTCGTATTGCGTCGGCTCGGCCTTGCGCGTTTGCCAGATGAAGTTCTCGGTCTGACCCGGCTTCTCGATCACGCCCTTGCCGGCGACGTTGTTCGGCTGCGGCGCGAGCCACGGCTTGAGATGCGGGTTGAAGTTCACGACTTTTTCCATGTCACGCCACCTTGATCTGGATTTCCTCGCCGGCGAGGCGCACCGAATACGTCTTCAGGTCGCGGCCGCCGGGCTCTTTCAGGCATTTGCCCGTGGGGATGTGAAACACCGCTTCGTGCAGCGGACATTCGACGGTGTCGCCATCGACGAAACCCTGCGTCAGCAGCGCGTATGCGTGCGGGCAGACGTTCTCGAGCGCATACAGCTCGTCGCCCACTTTGTAGATACCGATCTCCGCGCCGTCGTCGAGCTTGAATTCGATCGGTGCGTCTTCCGACAGATCGCCGGCATGCCCGGCGCAGCGCCATTGTTCAGACATCTTTCACCCTTCCTCTGGTTCGTCTGTGTTCCACTAAAGGAACAGCAGTTCGTGTATGGGCATTATAGGAGTGGTCTGAGCCCGGGAAAATAAAAAAGTGGATATCTAGGTGAAAACACTAGATTGCTGGTCGTTCAGGCGTTCGTCTCACGTCTGATCTGACGTATAAACGTCCGTTCGACATTGATTCGTAAGCTCTTTTTGCTACGAACGAGACGCATCCGACGTGCCTTAAGGGTCTACCCGAGGTCGTCTGAAAATTTATTGTTTTGGCGCTGCAAATCTCACTATACTTTCCATAGGCAGTACGTTGATCCATATATGGAACATAACGGGCGATCAACAAGACGCCTCCCGGACGGTGCGAAGCAGGGCCATCGGGAACCGGGATAAAGCGCAGTAACGGCGACAAGCCGCAACGGGACAGCGGGCACAGCCCGCCCTTGAACCACACGGTTAGGAGAGCGAAGGGTGAAGCACATCATTGCAGCGGGGCTCATCGGAGCCGGGGTTGCGACCGGGGCGGCCGCGCAGAGCACGGTCACGCTTTACGGCAGCCTCGATGCCGGCATCGCATATATCAACAATGTCGGCGGCCATCCGAAATGGATGGAGGAGCAGGGCAACATGCAGCCAGACCGCTGGGGCTTTCGTATCGTCGAAGATCTGGGTGGTGGCCTGAAGACGGTGGCGCAGCTGGAGAACGGCTTCTATACCAACAGCGGCAATTTCGCGAAGGCCGGCACGCTATGGAATCGTCAGGCGTATCTCGGGCTGGATCAGGAGAACGTCGGCACGCTGACGCTCGGTCATCAGACGCCGTTCAGCTTCGACATGCTCGGGCCGCTCTCCACCGCGTATCTCGCGGCGAGCTGGTATGCGTTCCATCCGGGCAACATCGACCAGCTCGCGGACACCGGCGTCGTGCCCTACGACAACTCGGTGAAATTCCGCTCGGCGAATTTCTACGGCTTTTCCGCCGGCGCAATGATGGGCCTCGGCAACACGACGAACTTCTCGACGGGCCGCAACTACGGCTTCGGCATCACGTATGCGAACGGTCCGTTCAAGGCGGCGGCCACGTATTCGAACGAGCACAATCGCACGCCGGCAATCGCGACGACCGGTCTTACGACTTTCCAGGGCCAGCCCGCCGCGACATACATGGCGGACAAGCAGGAAGTGATGGGCGCGGGCGCGTCGTATGAGATCGGCAAGTTCGTGGTGCACGGTCTTTATACGCGCGTGAAGTTGCAATCGAACGGTCAGTCGGACACGTTCCAGTCATACGATGCGGGGCTGACTTTCAAGCCGGTCGCGTGGAACTGGATTGCCGGCGGCGCGGCCACGACGACCTTCGCGGGTGGCCGCTGGACGCAGTTTGAAATCGGCGATATCTACATGTTGTCGAAATCGACGCAACTCTATGTGAACGCGCTGTACGAGCACGCGACCGGCGGTGCGAAGGCCGCGTTCTTCACGGCGGGCGTGTCGAGCACGGCGAATCAGGTCATCGTGCTAGCGGGTATTCATCACTCGTTCTGACAGCACTTTTTTCGTGGAATCAGCGTTGCCCTGGGGAGGGCGGCGCTAATCGCTAATAAACCGAAAAGAAACCGGGATCCGGCAAGAAAAAGCCAAATTCAAGCAAGCGCAGCGGTGGGATCATCCGGCGCCGGTCGATAGTTGAGCCGCGTGGAAAGCTCCATCGCAGCAGCGCAGATCATTTCGACGAGTCGCGACTTCTCATCCTCCGCACCGATGTCCGAGCGCGGCACGGTCGCGGTCACGGCCGCGACGATCGCGCCGGAATGATCGCGCACGGGTGCGGTGACGACCGATATCCCGCGCTCGAACGATGCCTCGCTCAATCCATAGCCGAGCGCCGCGCACTCCTGCACGCGTTCGAAAAGTTCGTCGACGGTCGCGGGCGTGCGCTCCGTGTACTTTTCCAGTTGCGCTTCGGGATAGAGCGCCTTTAGGGCGGCGAGCGAAAGATCGCCCATCAGCACATGTCCATGCACGGTCGCATGAGCGGGCAGCCGCGTGCCGACATGCACCTTCACCGAGCTGAACAGCGGCTCATGACTTTGCGCTTTCGCGACGAACACGACATCGCGCTGATCGCGGATCAGGAGATGCGTCGATAGACCGGTGGCATCGCGCAAACGCTCCAGAATCGGCGTGCCCAGATCGGTCAGTTCGAGCGAGTTCACGTATTCGAAACCAAGCCGCAGCACGGCGACGCCCAGCCGGAAGTTGCGGTCGCCGTTCACTCGTTCGAGAAAGCCGAGCGCTTCGAGCGTTTGCAGCAAACGGAACGTGGTCGTGCGCGGAATGCCTATGCGTCGCGACAACTCGGGCGCTCCCAGCACCGGCTCACGCGCGGAGAACTCGGCAAGGATCCGCAAGCCGCGTTCGAGGCCCGGCACGAGATAGCTGGAGCCGCCGCCGGGCGACGTGTCATCTTCCGTGGTATCAGGGGTCTCCGCCTGGATGTCTTCCTGTTTGCTTCGTCGGGCCATGTTCGGCTGTCGTTTTTGTCGTGCGATGGGCGAATCATAGCGCGAGACGATCGGCCTTCATCCGTCCGCTGCTTTCTCTACTTGTTATGACATGTTATATTGATGACGTGCGATACTTCACCGAGGCCGATTCGATGAGCTTCGAAGCAACCCTCTGGCTCTTCTGCGCGGGCATGGGTGCGAGCGCGGCGGGCGGCATGCTTGGCATGGCGAGCGGGCTGTTCATCGTGCCCATCCTCACGATGTTCTTTCATATCGACATGCATGCGGCCATCGGCACGAGCATCGTGTCCGTGATCGCATGTTCGTGCGGCGGCGCTGCGGCCTTCCTGCGCGCCGGCCTGACCAACGTGCGGCTCGCCCTCGTGCTCGAAACCGGCACGACGCTCGGCGCGCTGACGGGCGTGCTGCTCGCGGGCATCGTCCCTGTGGCCGCGCTGAACTTTCTTTTCGCGGGCGTGCTGGTCGTATCGGCGTGGCAGATGTTCAGTCGCCGCGAAGAGCACGCCGACATGTCGAGGCCGATTCCATCGCGAGGACTCGCCGCCGCGCTCGATCTTCACTCGAGCTATCCGGACGGCACGCTGCGTCGGGATGTCGCTTATGAAGTGCGGCGCGTGCCCGCCGGCCTCACGCTGATGTACGCGGCCGGCGTCGTTTCCGCGCTGCTCGGCATCGGCAGCGGCATCCTCAAGATTCCGGCGATGGACAACGCATTGCGCCTGCCGATCAAGGTATCGACCGCGACGTCGAACTTCATGATCGGTGTGACCGCAGCCGCGAGCGCCAGCGCCTATTTTCTGCGCGGCGAGATCGTGAGCGCCATCGCGGGGCCGGTTGCGCTCGGCTCGGTGGTCGGTGCAATCGCGGGCGCGCGCGTGCTGATGAAAGTCCGCAGCGAACGCCTGCGTCTGCTGTTTCTGTCGATGCTGCTGCTCGTCGCGTGCCAGATGTTCCTGCAAGGATTCGGCATCGATCTTCTGGAGCGTGCGGGTCGATGAAAGACTTCACGCCCGCTTCGATGGATCGGGTGCTCGCGCGCTTTTTTCAGTGCGGCACATGGGCCGCGTGCGTCTTGACCGGCGCGGGATTGGTCATCGGCACCAAGGCGCTGACGGCGGGCGTCGCGCTGTTCATTCTGCTGCCGGTGCTGCGCGTCGTCGTGATGCTCGCCGTGTTCGCGCGGCAACGAAACTATGTCTACGTGACGATCGCGGCGACGGTGCTCGCCGTCATCGCGGCGGGCTGCGCGATCGGCCTGCGCCTGGGGCCGCTTGGCGGCTGACGCGCGTGCCACAGCCAAGCGCTTAACGGTTATTCTCCCTGACGACAGCCGACAAAAGATACGTTGCGCGCATTGGCATTCGCCGGTTTCCTCAGGAGAAATCGCACCATGTTCGATAAGACCGATGTGCTGATTGCCGGCGCGGGCCCCGTCGGCTTGATGCTCGCCGCCGAACTGCGCCGCGATGGCGTGAAGGCGCGTGTGATCGACGCGCATGACGAGCGCGTCTTCTTCGTCAAGGCGCTCGGCGTGACGGCGCGCACGCTGGAGATTTTCGAGGATCTGGGTATCGCGCGCGACGCGATCGATGCGGGTGTGTGGATCACGGGTGCTGATACGTTTCAGGACGGCGCGCTCGCGTTCAGCGCGGAGGTGCTGCGCGCCGGACTGCCGTATGGCGCGCTGTCGCTCGCACAGTTCGAGACCGAGCGCATTCTGGAAGCGGCGCTTGCGCGCAATGGCGGGCACGTCGAATACGGCGCGACGCTCGTCGATTTCACCGAATCCGGCGACGTGATCGACGCGCGCATACAGGACGCATGCGGCGAGAGCCGTACCGTTCGATGCCGCTGGCTCGTCGGTTGCGACGGCGCGCGCAGCACGGTGCGCCGGCAGTTGAACGTCGCCTATGAAGGCGATCAGTATCCGCAGACCTTCATGCTCGCCGATGTCGATGTCGACTGGGATTTGCCGCGCGGCCGCATGTACCGCTTCAACGTGTCGGGCGAGGGCGGCGCGGCGGCGACCACGCTCGCCGCGCTGCCGGTGCGCGGCTCCGCGCGCCGCTATCGCCTCTCGATGGTTCTGCTCCCCGACGATGCCGCCCGGCACGGCCTGAATTCCACGCCCGATTTCAACGAGATCGAACGCATCATGCTGCCGATCCTGCCGAAGGGCACGCGGCTTTCGTCGATGCGCTGGTCGTCGGTGTATCGCGTGAGTCATCGGATCGCGCAGCACTATGCGCGCGGGCGGGTGTTTCTTGCCGGCGATGCCGCGCATATCCATCCGCCCGTCGGCGGGCAGGGCATGAACACCGGCTTGCAGGACGCGCACAATCTCGCATGGAAGCTCACGCTGGCGGCGCGCGGCGTCGCGCATGAAGCGCTGCTCGACAGCTACGAAGCGGAGCGGCGGCCGGTCGGGCTCGATGTCGTCGAATCGACGAGCCGCGCGTTGAACACGGTCCTCGCGCACGGCGAAATCAAGCCCGCGATGCGCGAGACGCAACTGCTCGTGGGTTATCGCGGCAGCAGTCCGATCGTCATGGATGAATGTCCCGACATGGACGCGGCATTGCCCGCGCCCGGCGATCGCGCGCCGCAGGCCGGCGGTCTCGTGGAGGCGTTCATCGGACATGCGCAGCGCTTGCACGATCATCTCGGGCGCGGACGTCACACGCTCATCGGCTATTTGGACGACGATGCCGATGCAGCCCGCATCGCCGCGTTCGATGCGGCCGTCGATGCGTGGCGCGCAGCGCTCGGCCCGGCGGCGAGCGCGGTGTCGATCGTGTCGCCGAAGGTGGCGAACGCGGCGTCGTTCGAGCCTGCGCGGGAAGACTATCGAACGCTGAGCGATAACGCAGGCGAGTTCGCCGATGCATTCGGTGCGAAGCACGGCATGGTGTGGGCCGTGAGGCCGGATGGGCATATCGGCTTTCGAAGCGCGCGATGCGCACCGGATGCGCTGATCGCATGGCTCGATCGCGTGCTGGGCCGCGGCGTCACGCCTTAGCGCTGCACGACGATCACATGCGCCTGAATCTTTCCAGCGACGGGACCCGATCCGAAGCGCGCCGCGATGGCTTCGGCACATGCCGATGTCGCCTCTTCCAGACTCGCGCCGGTGCGCGCTTCGATCTCGTTGCGCAAGGGCGTGCCCTGGCAATAAGCGATGGCGACCACGTCCGCCGATGATGCGCGGCTGCGTTGCGTGATCGTATCGAAGCGCGGCTTCGCATCGAACCCCGCGGCTGCGAGGTCGTGCGAAATCGCGTCCCGATCGAAATAGCCGTGTGGCGTGCGCTTCATGAAAAGCGGCGGATCGGCGGGAAAGAGGCGGCCTAGCGCGGCGGTAATCGTGTCGGCAAACTCGTTCTCTTCGATGCGGTCCCACACGTTGAAGAGAAGTGCGCCGCCGGGCCGCAGCACACGATGTGCCTGCGCGAACGCGGCCGTCTTGTCGGGAAAGAACATTGCGCCGAACTGGCAGACGACGATATCGAAGCTCGCATCGTCGAAAGGCAATTGCAACGCATTGGCCTGCTGCCACGTCACCGTTCTGCCGATATGCGTCATCGCGGCGCGATCGAGCATTGCCTGATTCAGATCGGTCGCGACGATATCGACATGCGCGGGCAGCGCGTGCGCCAGCGCGCGCGTGACCGCGCCGGTGCCTGCGGCCGTTTCCAGTACGCGCGATGGTTCGAGCGCCGCGGCGCGGCGCGCGATATCGCCTGCGCAGGGCGCAAAGAGCATCGGCACGAGATAGCGATCGTAAAGCTCGGGAATATGGCCGGCGAAATGCGTGTCGTGTCGTGACGTGTTCATGACTATGACGCGCCCATGTTCGATTATTCGCATGAGCCCGCAAGTCTTTTCACTCTACGCTGCTTTATCGTGTTCGAAGAGATGTCTACATTGAGAGCTGTCACGGCGGTTTTGCCACCGGCACAACCAGCCACTCCGGGCATTAAATAATCTTTTCAAGGAATTCGATCATGAGCAAACTCGCAGGCAAGGTGGCGGTCGTCACGGGCGCGTCCAAAGGTATCGGTGCGGCGATTGCAAAGGCGCTCGCGGCGGAAGGCGCATCGGTCGTCGTCAACTATGCGAGCAGCAAGGCGGGCGCGGATGCGGTCGTCGCGGACATTACTGCATCGAACGGAAAGGCGATCGCCGTCGGCGGCGATGTGTCGAAGGCGGCCGATGCGCAGGGCATCGTGAATGCAGCGATCGAAACCTATGGACGCCTCGATATCCTCGTGAACAACTCGGGCGTCTACGAGTTCGCAGCGCTCGAAGAGATCACCGAAGAGCACTTCCATAAGCAGTTCAATATCAACGTTCTCGGCACGCTTCTGACGACCCAGGCCGCAGCGAAGCATCTCGGCGAAGGCTCGAGCATCATCAACGTCAGTTCGGTCGTGACCCGCATCACGCCGCCGACGAGCGCGGTGTACAGCGGCACGAAAGGCGCCGTCGATGCGATCACCGGCGTCCTCGCGCGCGAACTCGGCGCGAGAAAGATCCGTGTGAACTCGATCAATCCGGGCGTCGTGGTGACCGAAGGCACGCATAGCGCGGGCATCATCGGCTCCGATTTGGATGCGGCAGCGCTCGCGCAAACGCCGCTCGGACGCCTCGGCCAGCCGGACGACATCGCATCGATCGCGGTATTCCTCGCATCCGACGATGCGCGCTGGATGACCGGCGAAAGCCTTATCGCGAGCGGCGGCATGCGTTGAGGCAGATCGTGACGCGTTGAGGTTCATGCAGGACGGTGCCTTGCAGATGTATTTCGGCTTCGCTCAAGTGTATCGACGGGCGCCTTGAAATTTGTATCTGGCGACCCGGCGTATCGCACGAGAAGATGCATCGATCTCTTCAGCCGGAGCCGTCCGATGCCTCACACGCCGCAACTGCTCGCATTCGCTCTCGTCGCGCTCGGGATGGCGCTCACGCCAGGGCCGAACATGGTCTATCTGATCTCCCGCTCGATCTGCCAGGGTCGCACGGCGGGGCTGATCTCGCTCGGCGGCGTGGCGCTCGGTTTCGTGTTCTACATGCTGTGCGCGGCGTTCGGCATCACCGCACTTCTGATCGCGATCCCGTTCGCCTATGACGCGCTGCGCTTCGGCGGCGCGCTCTATCTGCTGTATCTCGCGTGGCAAGCGGTCAAGCCGGGCGGGCGCTCGCCGTTTCAGGTGCGCGATTTGCCTGTCGATAGCCCGCGCAAGCTCTTCACGATGGGCTTCGTCACGAACCTGCTGAATCCGAAGATCGCCGTGCTTTATCTGTCGCTGCTGCCGCAGTTCATCGACCCCGCGCACGGCGGCGTGCTCGGCCAGTCGCTCGCGCTCGGCGTCGTGCAGATCATGCTGAGCATCACGGTGAATTCGATCGTCGCGATGACCGCCGGATCGATCGCGGTCTTTCTGGCGCGCAGGCCCGCATGGCTTCTGATTCAGCGCTGGCTGATGGGCACGGTGCTCGCCGGTCTCGCGGTGCGGATGGCGACGGAAGCGCGGCGGTGAGCGGTTCATCGGCGCGACGCACGGGAACTCAGCGTAGAGTCGTGAGCGGGCGCAAGCTCGGGCAATAGGCCGCAACCCTGGCGCAATGTCTTCCGACCTCATGTATTCGTTTTCAAAAACGGCACGCCCTCCTTTTTTCTGGTTTTCCCCAATCGTCGGCTCATTGCGCGAATGGAAAATCTGACATGCAGCCCTGCGGCAGCGAATGCTGCCGAAAAGGGCGAAGAAAGCTATCAGATGAGAGAGAGGGTGCCATGCTTCAACCTACGGTCACCTATCGCGGCTTCGTCATTACGCCGATGGCCGCGTTCGACGGTGGTCTCTACGCGGCGATGACGATCGTCTGCGATGGCGACGGCATTCAGCGTGCGAGCGGCGTGCTCGGACATTTTGCTTCTGCCGACGACGCTCGCGCGTACGCGCTGAATGCCGGAAAGGACGACATCGACCGACGCCTGTTTCAAGCGTCGGCGGCCGCCTGAACATCCGCCAATTAGATAATCGGCTTGCCACCTGTCACGGCGATGGTCGCGCCCGACGTATAGCTCGCCTCGTCCGATGCGAGCATCACATAGGCGGCGGCGAGTTCCGCAGGCTGGCCGGGGCGCTTCATCGGCGTCTGGTTCCCGAAGTTCTCGACGCTCGACGGCGGCATCGTCGATGGAATGAGCGGCGTCCAGATCGGCCCCGGCGCGACGCAGTTCGCGCGTATGCCGCGCTCCGCCAGAAGCTGCGCGAGCCCGCCCGTGAAGTTCTGAATCGCGCCCTTGGTGCTTGCATACGCGATCAGGCCGGGATTCGGCGCGTCGGCATTGACGGAAGTCGTATTGATGATCGCGCTGCCGGGCTTCATGTGCGCGAGCGCCGCCTTCGTGATGCGGAACATCGCGCCGATGTTGGTCGAATAGGTCTTGTCCCATTCGTCGTCGCTGATGTCCTCGAGCTTGTCGTAAGTCGCCTGATAGGCGGCGTTGTTCACGAGCACGTCGATGCGCCCGAACGTCTGCGCGGTATTCTCGACGATCTGCCTGCAATGCGCGCGGTCGGTGATGTCGCCGGGCAGCAGTAGCGCGCGCCGTCCCGCCTGCTCGACCCAGCGCGCGGTTTCCTTTGCGTCGTCATGCTCGTCGAGATAGGCGATGGCGACATCCGCGCCTTCGCGCGCATAGGCGATCGCGACCGCGCGGCCGATGCCGCTGTCCGCGCCTGTAATGAGCGCGATCTTGTCTTTGAGCTTGCCGCTGCCCTTATATGTCGATTCGCCGTGATCGGGCTGCGGGTTCATCGGCGCGGTGAGGCCGGGACGCCTGTCCTGTTGCTGCGACGGCATCGGCGCGCGGGGATAGTCGGGTTGAGCAGTATCGGTCATGGTGTTCTCCTTGTTAGGCCGCGGCCTTGAGGGCGACCTTGGTCCAGCCTTCCTTGCGTTCGTCGAAGTTCTTGTAGCCTTCGGGCGCCTGCGCAAGCGACAGTTCGTGCGAGATGATCTGCGAAGGTTTCGCCTTGCCGGCGGCGATCAGGTCGCGCAGTTTGCGGTTGTAGGCCTCCACGTTCGCCTGACCCTTCGCCATGTGCTGGCCCTTCATCCAGAAGGTGCCGAAATCGAAAGCGCATGCATCTCCGGGAAGGATTGGACTGAACTCGATCAAATGCGGCGCGTCTTATGCGCCATGTCACGCGGCTCAAGCAATCCGCGAGCCTAACGATCGCCTTACTTCGAGCCTTTCCATTTTCATCAGTCGAATAGGGGAAGACGGAACGGCGCTTGAATATGCCGGCCCTGTCGATACGATGTGCTAGCGTGTTCGTGACATGCATGCCGATTGCATGCTCACGTCGTCGACGAAACTCCGATCATCCTTCGCGCTCACGTTCAAGCAGCGCGAGGATCTCTTGTGGCATCCGGTGAGCGCCATGCCGGGCCATCGCGTTGTTTGCGCATCGGCCAACGGGGTGCTCCCTTATCTCTTGTATCGAAGCGAAGCCGCGTTCGTGATTATTCGAACGCGGCTTGCACCTGTTCGCGATGCGCGCGACGTGGGTGTTTCAGAGCCGGCAATGAACCGGGCGCTCGATATCTTTTCCAAAATTCCGAGGCTGCCATGACAGGAAACTTTTCCACGCTCTCCATTGCGCGCATCTTCAGATCGCACCGATCCGCTTCTCCAGGACGACTTTCAATGTTGCTGAGTTTCGCAGTCGTCTTCACGCTGGCGGCATGCGGGGGCGGCGGCGGCGATAGCGGCGGCAGCGCGGCCACGGCGGGCGGATCGCAGGCGGGCGTTTCAGGCGCATCGAGTCCTTCGACTGCCTCGGAGAGCGGCGCAAGCAGCACCGCGCTGCCTGCAATCGCGCCTTCGGGCAGAGTGTTTTATGGCATGAACGGTCATGTCAATTTAGCCGGTCCGTACACGAAGTCCACGCCCGAGCAGCAGCTCGCGCAACTCAAGGATCTCAATGTCACGTTGTATCGCAACGACGTGTCCAATGTGGAAGGCGCGCAAAAACTTTCGAGCATCGCCCAGATGATGGCGAAGTCCGGCGTGACGGTTTATCCGGTGATCTTGCAGCAGCTCAATTTTCCCGACGAGAATGCGGCTTATCAGGCGAGCTACACGCTCGCTCAGCAGATCGTCAATGTGCAGCACTACGCCTATTACGAAGTCACCAACGAACTCGCGCCGACGTGTCTCGTCGGCTGGGTCGACGGCGCCACGAGCACCGACTACAAGAACGACTGCTTTCAGATCGCGCGCGGTGTCATACGCGGCTTGATCGCGGGCATCAAGTCGGTCGATCCTGTTGGCAAGATCATCATCGGGGGCAATACGTGGATGCATCCGGGCCTGGACGTGATGCTCGCGAACGGCACGCAGCCAGATGGCACGAGCGGGCATCCGGTCGTCACGTGGGACATCACCGCGTGGCACTGGTATTCGGAGCAGGGCGATATAACCCACGCGTGCGGAACGCTGTGCTACAACGTGATCGGGACGCTGCAATCGTTCGGCAAGCCGATCTGGATCAATGAAGTGGGCATGCGGCCCGACTTCCCCGGCACGCCCGATCAGGCGGGGACATTCATGGCGAACAGCATGATGGGCGCGCTGCTCGCCATTGCGCCGCAATACAACATTCAGTCGCTTCAGGTTTATGAACTTTACGACGATCCGCCTACAGGACAAGGACCGTACGGCATCATGCTGAACGACGGCGTGACGAAAAAACCCACTTATGCGGCAGTGAAAAACTTCATCGCGACGAATCCGCGATAACGCTATTCGTCGATAAGATAGGAGAGGCCCGCAGCCGCATCGCTGCGGGCCATGCCGTTTGCGTGTTACTTGTCCTTGTGACCCGGCAGAACCGCGCCGAGCACCTGCTTCGCCGTATCGACGATCACGTGACTCTGGCTCGGATCGCCCTTCATGAGCGTGGTCGCGAAAGCCTTCGCCTGCTGCAACGTGATATGCGGCGGCAACGGCGGCACGTTCGGATCGGCCTTGACCTCGATCACGACAGGACGATCCGCTGCCAGCGCTTCGTCCCATACGGCGGCCATGCGCTCGGCATCGTCGACATAAAAGCCCTTCAGGCCGATCATTTCCGCGAACTTGTGATAAGGCACCGACGGAATGCTCTGCGACGCCTCGAACTTCGGATCGCCTTCCATCACGCGCTGCTCCCACGTCACCTGATTCAGGTCCTCGTTATTGAGGACCATGCAGATCCAGCGCGGGTTCGCCCACTGCTTCCAGTATTTCGCGACCGTAATGAGTTCGGCCATGTTGCTCATCTGCATCGCGCCATCGCCCACTAGTGCAATTACGGGCCGCTCGGGATATGCAAACTTCGCTGCGATCGCGTAGGGCACGGCTGCGCCCATCGAAGCAAGGCCGCCCGAAAGCGAGCACATCATGCCGCGCTTCACCTTCAGATCGCGCGCATACCAGTTCGCGACCGAGCCCGAATCGCTCGTGACGATCGCGTTCGCAGGCACGCGCGGCGACAACTCCCATACGGTGCGCTGGGGATTCACGCCGCCTTTCGCGGGTGCTATGGCGCGTTTCTCGAGCGTTTTCCACCAGTCTTTAATCCAGCCTTCGATATCCTTGCGCCAGGCGAGGTCCGTTTTTTCTTGCAGCAAGGGCAAGAGCGCGCGCAAGGTCTCGGCGCTGTCGCCAACGAGATTCACTTCCATCGGATAGCGGATGGAAAGCATGTCCGCCTTGATGTCGATCTGCACGCCGCGCGCGGCGCCTTCCTTTGGCAGGAATTCGGCGTAGGGAAAGCCCGAGCCGATCATGAGCAGCGTGTCGCATCCGGTCATCATCTTGTAGCTCGGCTCGGTGCCGAGCAGGCCAATCGAGCCCGTGACGAAGGGCAGATCGTCGGGCAATGCGGCTTTGCCGAGCAACGCCTTGGCGACGCCCGCGCCGAGCTTCTCCGCGATGGCGATGACTTCGTCGGTCGCCTGCAATGCGCCCGCGCCGACCAGAATCGCGACCTTCTTGCCCGCGTTGAGAACGTCGGCGGCGCGTTGCAGATCGTCGCTGTAAGGCACGACCTTCGGCGCGCTATAGCCGACGCCCGAATGCAGCGTGCCGTGCTTGCGGCCCGGCGACTCGTATTCGAGGTCCTGCAAATCGTTGGGCAAAATGAGCGCCGTCACCTTGCGCTCCGATATCGCGATACGCACCGCGCGATCGACGAGGTGGCGAATCTGCGACGGCACGCTCGCCTGCTGCACGAAGGCGCCTGCCACGTCCTTGAACAGGGCGGAGAGATCGACTTCCTGCTGATAGTGGCCGCCCAGCGCCGCGCGCGCTTGCTGGCCCGCGATCGCGAGGACTGGCATGTGGTCGAGGCGCGCATCGTAGAGACCCGTGACGAGATGCGATGCGCCCGGCCCGGATGTCGCGATACACACGCCTAACTCGCCGGTGAACTTTGCGTGCGCGCAGGCCATGAAGGCCGCCATTTCTTCGTGCCGTGCCTGAATGAACTCGATTTTGCCGTTCGCGCGATTGAGTGCGCCGAATACACCATTGATGCCGTCGCCGGGATAGCCGTAAATGCGGCGCACGCCCCAGGCATGCAGGCGGTCGACCAGGAAATCGCCCACGGTCGTAGACATGATGAACGTCTCCGATTAGCAGAATCGAAAGGAGTGAACGCGTTTGCGTCACTTGCCACGCAATGCGGCGTCATACGCGTGCGGTTGCGCGCAAGGCGCATGCCGCGCAATTGGTCAGGTGTAGGCTCGACGCTTGCTACGGCATCGATGAATGTAGTGGATACGACGCTCGGCAGGTACGTGTAAAGAGCAATTGGCGGTGCGCATGTTTTGGCATATAAATGAGATACCTTTCACTCGACTCGGGAGTAAAGATGCTGATCCGCTGTGTGGCATGCAACAAGCTCATTTACTCCGACGATGCTCTCGAAGACGACAGGTGCCCCGCATGCGGCTCCTCGAACACCGAGCATATCGCGATGGGCTTCATTTTCGATCAGGCGGTCACGGCGCCGGACAGGCCGGAGAGGCCGAATGAGCAGCGCGACGCGACTGATACTATTCGCGGCAAGGCTTGATTGCCGGATTCTCAACCGTGACGCAGTCCTTGGACGTGCGCTTCGATTGCATGTCGTTGAACGCAAATTGCCCGCCTGAACAGGCGGGCAATTTGCGTTTCATGCCTCGGAAAACGAGGGTTTGAGCGCGCAGCTTATTGCGACATCACGATCTGCGCGATGACGCCCGACGCAACCGCGACCAGCAAATAATCCGCACCGACGCCGACCCATTGATAGCCGCGCGGAGGCTGGCGCAGGCCGTGGCCGTGCCAGTCGTCTACGACATACTGGTGATTGCGGTAATCCGACGAGAGGCGCTCGCCCTTGCGCCACTCCGAATGGCGCGGCTCGTTGTTCGCATGCTCGGGCGCACGCGGGGCGTCGTGCTCGTATCCATTGCGGCCGTTCATGTCGGGGCCGTGGCCGGGCGCGCCCGGGCCAACGGGACCGCGATTCATTTCGTGATGGCCGTCCGGGCCGCCCGGCGCGGGCTGCGCGAATACCGCACCCGTCGTCAGTCCGATGGTCGCGCAAAGCAGCGCGGCGACGATTCGATTCTTCTTCATGTTTTTCCTCTTGAAGGTTGCGAAGGGACGTTTCTCGATGCCCGGACTGTACGCAACGAAGTGGAAAAATGACGTGAGCATGTGTAAGCAACGCTTACCGTCAATTACGCGCGACTGTAAATCGGATCGCGAATGTTATTGAAAGGAAGCGCGCGATAGCCTTCGAATCTCTTGAGCGGAATGCCGATTGCCGCCGGCTCCACGGATGCCAGCGCGCAATACTATGGACCTCGAAGTGAGAATGTCGTCGAAAGCGGCGTTCAGGTCGTACTGTGACGCATGAGCGTCATTGCATGAGCGTCATTGCGCGTCGTCGCCGGCCGGCAGCATGTCGGCCTTCGCATTTGCGTGATTTTTGGCCGCTTCCATCGCCGCATCGGGACTCTCCAGCGGACGATCGCGCATTTCCGTGTAGCCGTCTGCATCGATGGTATAGGACCAGGTGAACTGCCCAGTCGGATCGTGGTCGATGGTGATCTCGACGCGATGCCCGTTGCGAACGTAAGTCTCGGTAGACATGATGTGACCTCTCGTTGAGTAACCGGCGTTCAGGACATCCCCGCGCCGCGCGCACGCTTGAGTGCGAGGATTGCGGCCGCGGGCACGTGCACCGTGCCGAAGCCGAGCGCGAACACGAGCCATGACGGCATCGGCAACTCAAGCGTGTAAGCACCCATCGCGCCAAACGCAAGCGACACCACGATCAGCACGAGATGCGCCGTACGGCGCTTCGCCTGAGCGCGTGTGAAGCTTGGAATCTCATAGTGCGTGTAGCAGACGATCACGCCCATCAGCGCTGCCATTACGACGGCTTGCCATGGAATCACGGCTTGTGGGAGTCGGGCGGGACCGGGTTCTTCTCCTGCGTCGACGGCAACTCGTTTTCCGATGCTTCATGCGTGCGCTTTTCGCGTTCGTCGAGTTGACGCTGCTTCGTATCTTGCGAGGACGTCGGCGGCGAATCGTCGCGGCCTACGGGTTCGTCCATGTCGTCGGCGGTGGCGTGCGGCACAGGCTTGCCTGGCTCCATGATGGCCTCCGAGATTGAGATGGCGCGCGATGCGCGCCCTCACTTCGTTTAGCAAAGGCCGGACCCGCCCGCATGACGCGCGCGTTTTCGCAATGCATCATGCGCGATAGATCATTCGAGCCCTTCGTGCTCGAACGCGAGCTTCACGGCCGGGCGCTCGCGCATGCGCTTGTAGAACGCCTGGAGTTCGGGAGGCAGTTCCACGCTCATCTTCTGCGCCCACGTAAGCATCGTGAAAAGATAGGCATCTGCGACGCTCACCTTGTCGCCGAAGAGATACTCGCCACGCATCGTCTTCGCGACGAGGGCGAAGCGTTGCGCGATTTTCTCGCGTGCGGCAGTGGCTTCCGCATCGGACGACGGCCGGAACACGCGGGCGAATTGCTTGTGGATCTCCGTCGAAATGAACGCGAGCGTTTCCACGAGGCGCAGTGCGCCGTCGTCGCCGGAAGGCGCGAGCGATGGGGCTTCCTGCGCGATCCACCATAGAATCGCGACGTTCTCGGTGAGTCGCTTGCCGTCGTCGAACTCGACAACGGGCACGTAACCCTTCGGATTGATTTCGGCGAACGGCGTGCCGTCCTCGGTGACCTTCGCCTTGAGGTCGACCTTCACGCGGTCGAAATTCAGGCCTGCTTCATGCATCGCAATGTGATCGGCGAGACTACATGCGCCGGGTGCGTAATACAGTTTCATATGTGCGTCTCCTTGCTGTGATGGCGATGCGGAAACGTTATCCGGCGAGCAAGGCTTATGCCGCAAGCGCCGCGCGGCACTAAAGTTTGCTGAGCGCGTGCCGTTGATTCGACAGTGCCGTGTTCGCAGCGGTCGAAGGCGAAAGCTATGATTCGGCCGTTTTGTCGCGATGCGCGGTCTGCCGTCCATGACGCCCGATGTCCCGGCCAATCGCACGTGGCGGGCTATTCCATGTTCCACACACCTGATACAGAAACACTGCGCCTTTGCAGCGTGCTTGCGAGCACGGCGTTCGGACTTGTCTTCGCGCTGGTGCGCTTCGGCCGCAAAGTCGAACCGCAGTTCGTGCACTGGTCGGCGAGCTCGTTCCTCTACGCGGCCGTGCTGACCGGTTTCGAGCCCGCCCGCGGCAATGCGGCTGTGATCGGCCTGCTGCTGGGCGCACTCGCGGCGACCAACATGCTGATCATTTCAGGCTTGCGCGCTTTCGACGGCAAGCCGCCGTTTCGCGCGTGGATGCTCGCACCGATCCTCGGCTGCTTCGCGGCGCATGTCCTGCCGGGATGGATCGGCGGTCATGGTCCGGCAGCGTCGATGCTGACGCATGCGGCCGACACGATCAGCGTCGCGATTTCGGCGGCGACTACCGGCCTCATCCTCTGGTCGAGCGGGCGGCGCGAGGAGAGCCGCGCGCGCCGCATTGCCGGTCTCGCGATGCTTGGCTACCTGCCAGGTTATGCAGTGACGCTCGCCGCTTATGCGTGGTCGGGACCGGGCATCAATTACCTCGCGCTGATTCCGATGCTCTCGGACCAGTTGCTCCTCGGCGTGCTCAATCTCGGCCTGCTGGCGATTCCCGCCGAACGCGCGCAGCAACGCCTGCGCGACGCCGCGTTGCGCGATCCGCTGACGGGCGTCTGGAACCGCGCCGGATTCGATGCCCACGCGAAGCGCCTTGCCGCGCCCGGTGCGACGGTGCTCGCCATCGACCTCGATCATTTCAAGCAGATCAACGACCGGCATGGTCACCTTGCGGGCGACAACGTGCTGATCGAACTGGCACGGCTGGCGGGCGCGGAAGTCGCGTCGCTGGGCGGCGAGTTCGGGCGGCTCGGCGGCGACGAGTTCGTCGCGATCGTGCCGGCATCGCGCGCATCGGGTGCGCAGGCCTGCGCGAACCAGATCCACGCTGCGTGTCGCAAATACACCGAAGGCATGCCGGAATGGACGACGAGCATCGGCGTATCGCAGATCGGTGCGAACGATGCGGGCTTTCAGGAAGCGCTGCAACGCGCGGACGTCGCGCTGTATCGTGCGAAACTCGCGGGCCGCAATACGCTGACGGTGTGAAGCAGGCTCATGCCGTCTCGCGCTGCGGCAAGGCTTTCAAGCGACGGACGGACACGCGCGCTTTTCAAGGTAGAGTCATCGGTGTCGATATAACCCGGAGGCTCCGATGAACGGCAAACGCATCGCGGCGCTGTTGATGCTGCTGCTGACGTGGACCGTCTGCGTAAAAGCGCAGGAGCAGCCGCTTTCCGATGAGCAAATGCTCGGCGTCATTTTCGTCGCGAATCAGGCGGAGATCGCTGCGGCCAGTCTGGCCTTGCGCAGGACGCGTTCCAATAGCCTGCAGGTCTTCGCGAAGCGGATCGTGTCCGAGCATGCGCAGGTCAATCAGGAGATCGCCACGCTGATGCAACGATACGGCACGCAGCCGCAACGCAGCGCGACGAGCGACGCTTTGACGAAGCAAAGCATCGACGACATCGCGGATCTCGACCAGACGAGCACTTACGATTTCGATGAAGCGTATCTCGATCGCGAAGTGGCGTTTCTGCAAAAGCTCGTCAATACCGTAGATGGCTATATCCGCATGGCGCGCAGCGCGGAGGTGCGCACGCTCCTGATCCGCTCGCGTCCGTCGTTCATCTTTCATCTCGATCAGGCTCAACGGTTGCAGATTACGATCGGCAGTCCGGGCCTCATACGCTGACGGCGCTACCTTGGAATGATCGGCGCCGAGATAGAACCATAACTTGAACGCAGAATCACGGAGACACGCATGAATCCATCGGAACGAATCGACGCGCTGATTGCCGGCATCACCGACTGGCGCGGCGAGACATTCGCCAATGTGCGCAAGATCATTCTCGCGGTGGATGGCGGGATCGTCGAGGAGTGGAAGTACATGGGCAGCCCGGTGTGGTATCGCGACGGCATGATCGCGGTGGCTAACGCACATAAAGGCAAAGTGAAGCTCACGTTCGCCAACGGCGCGAGCCTTCCCGATCCCGACAAGCTCTTCAACGCGGGTCTCGAAGGCAATGCGCGGCGTGCGATCGATTTCTTCGAGGGCGACAAGATCAACGCGCGTGCGTTGAAAAATCTCGTGCGCGCGGCGATCGAATTCAATCAATCGAAATCGACGAAGAAAGCCGCGGGCTAAGCCACGCGCGTCCACGCGCCGATGAAAGCCGGCGGCTGCATGACGCCATCGAGCGCGACGATTTCATCGCGCAGACGCGCGGCCAGCGTGTCGATACCGACCGCATCCGCGCTTGCAATGCCGAAGCGCTCGGCAAGCGGCAACAGCGTGCGCATAACCTCGGCCAGATACTCATACGCGAACGAGTCGGGACCGCCTTCGACGCGCGCCGAAAGCAGCATCTGCGGCCCGGGGAGGCCGGCGCGACGAAACGTCGAATAGAGCTTCGATCCCATGTCGGTCTCGACGCCCGCCCGTCGAAACGTCTCCACGATCCAGTGCAAGCCTTGCGCGCATAGCGGCGATTCGGGCATCGAGCGCGCGGTGCTCATGTCCATCTCGTGGAAGACGAAGAGCGTGCCCGCGCCTGCACGCTCGGCGAGGCGGCGCAAGGTCGCGGCGGGATCGGGCAGATGCAGCAGGATGAGACGGCCGACGATGGCGTCGACGGGCTCCGCAAGATCGAAATCCGCCACGCTCGCGACGTCGAAGCGCACGTTATCGAGGTCCGCGTGCCGCGCCCGTTCGCGCGCTTTTCCGATCACGCCGGGCGCCTGATCGATGCCGAGCACCGACCCGTTCGGCCCCACGAGCGATGCCGCCAGAAACGAGACATCGCCCGCGCCGCAGCCCAGGTCGAGCACGCGCATGCCGGACGCGAGGCCCGCGCGGCGCAGGACATCTTCAGTCAGATCGGCGACGAAACGCGCCTGATTTTCGAGGCGCTGCACTTCCGGATCCGAATGGCCGAGCACGTAGGTGCCGGCGCAAGAGAGGGAAAGGTTCATGGGCGTGACCTCGCATGTGCGTGATCGCGGCAACGGCCGCGCATTCATGGTAGCGGCTGTGCGCTGAAAGCCACTCGCACCCCAAAAATTTCAGAATACGTTCCGCCGATCGCGTTGTCTCCCGACAAAAACGCTCGAATGAGTTCTTTACAAATACAAAACGTTCGGTGACAATGCGGCCGCAAATAATAACGATTCGCATTCACACACGCAACGGTATCGACGAAAAATGAGCATGAAATCTGGTAAGACGAGCCCGGTCGCGATGCGGCCCCTGAAAGTGGCGGCGCTGCTGCTGTTCGCGGCGGCGCCGCTCGCCTATGCACAGTCGACGGAGCCGGCTTCGTCCGCGCCTGAAGAAAGCACGCTGCCGGCGGTAAAGGTCACCGCGCAAACAGTCGACCAGCCGTATGGTCCGACGAAAGGCTATGTCGCGAAGGAGTCGGCGGCGATGAAGGGCACGCCGTCTCTGCTCGAAACGCCGCAGTCCGTCTCCGTCGTCACGCGCGAGCAGATGGATCAGCAGAACGCGCAGACGCTCAACGCGGCCGTGCGCTATGTCTCGGGCGTAACGCCTGAAACGCGCGGCGGCATCGCGACGCGCTATGACATGCTGAAGGTGCGCGGCTTCGATGCGGACAAGTACTGGAACGGCCTCAAGCTGCTCGATAACGCGTGGTACGCGGTGCCGCAGATCGACCCGTACATGATGGAACGCATCGAAGTGCTCAAGGGTCCCGTGTCCGTGCTCTACGGCCAGGCGGCGGCGGGCGGCCTGCTCGATCAGGAAAGCAAGATGCCGACGGTCGTGCCGCTGCACGAAGTGGGCATCGAATTCGGCAACTACGCGCACAAGCAGGCCAAGTTCGATTTCTCCGGCCCGATCGCGGGCGATGACCGCTATCTGTATCGCATCACCGGCATCGCGCGCTCGGAAGACGGGCAGGTGCAGTCGACCTACAACAAGCGCATCGCGATTGCGCCGTCGTTCACATGGCGCCCGGACAACAAGACTTCGCTCACGCTGTACGGTCTGTACCAGCATGATCCGCGCAGCACGTCGTACGGCAGCGTGCCGCCGCAAGGCACGGTCCTCTACAACCCGAACGGCAAGCTGCCGAGCGACTTCTACGACGGCGATCACAATTTCGAGAGCTTCAATCGCGTGGAAGAAGCGATCGGCTACAGGTTCGACCGCAAGCTCAACAACGCGTGGACGTTCCGTTCGAACGGCCGCTTGCTGCATCTCGCGCAGGACTACAAGAGCGTCTATGCGAGCATGCTCGAAGACGACCTGCGCACGCTCGATCGCGGCACGGCGGCTTCGAAGGACAACCTGAATACGGTCTCGCTCGACAATCAGCTCGAAGGCAATTTCTCGACCGGTCAGATCGATCATACGGTGCTGTTCGGATTCGACTATCAGCACTACGCGAGCAACTTCGACGCGGGCTTCGGCACGGCACCGACGCTCGACATGTTCGCCCCGAACTACAACCAGGCGATCACGCCGCCTGACCGCTATCACCAGGTGCTGAGCGGCACGCAGTATGGCGTTTATGCGCAGGATCAGGCGCGCTGGGGCAACGTGATCCTCACGCTCGGCGGACGCGAGGACTGGGCCAGCAGCGATTCGAACAACACGACTTACGGCATCGTGTCGCATCAGTTCGATCGCGCGTTCACGTTCCGCGGCGGTCTGACGTACGTGTTCGACAGCGGGATCGCGCCGTACTTCAGCTATACCGAATCGTTCACGCCGCAAGCGGGCGTGGACATCAGCGGCAATCAGTTTTCGCCCGAGCGCGGGCGTCAATACGAGCTCGGCGTGAAGTTCCAGCCGAAGGGCTATAACGCGTTCTTTTCGGCTGCGCTGTTCGATCTGACGCGCAAGAACCTGTTGACCGTCAACGCGGACAACCCGGCCTTCCAGTCGGCGGTCGGTGAGGCGAGATCGCTCGGCGTCGAACTCGAAGCGAAGGCGAGCCTCACTGATTCATTGAACGTCACCGCGAGCTACACATATCTCAACACGAAGTACACGAAGGACAACAGCGGACTCGAAGGGAAGTTCCTTCCTGCTATTCCGCAGAATCAGGCCTCTTTGTGGGGCTATTACACGATCAATCGCGGACCGCTCGCCGGTCTCTCGATGGGCGCGGGCGGACGCTATACCGGCACGACGTACAGCAGCGACAACAGCTTCAAGGTGTCGAGCTTCTTCCTCGTCGATGCCACGCTGCGCTACGACCTCGGACGCGCCGCATCGCAGTTGAAGGGTGCGGAGCTTTACGTGAACGCGCAGAACCTCTTCAACAAGGAATATGTCGCATCGTGCTACTACGGCAGCTGGTGCGCGTTCGGCTACGGGCGTCAGGTGTTCGCCGGCATGAACTATCACTGGTAAGCACGCTTCACCGCACCGCGCCTTCCGGAGGGCGCGCTGCATCGAATTGTCGTTAAGCGCCGCCCTGGCGCTTATCGCGAACGAAGCTATCCGTATCGGGATTTCTTCGTTCGCGTGCGATTAAGCGGCGAGTACATTGATCGCTCGCCGCTCTTCCACGATATCCCGCATGACGACATTTTCATTGCAGCGTCTCTTCGCCGTGTTCGCGTCGATGGCAATGCTCGCCTTGCCGATTCATCGCGCGCACGCCGAAGGGAACGTGAAGATCGTCGATCAATATGGCATCGGCTCGTTGCTGCTGAAAGTAGCGAAGGATCAGAAGCTCATCGAGAAAGCAGGCGCGCGCGCGGGACTCGCTATCGACGTGCAATGGAGCACGCTCTCGGGCGGCGCGGCCGTGAACGAGGCGTTGCTGTCGGGCGCGGCGGATATTGCGACCATCGGCATCGGGCCTTTGATGACGATCTGGGACCGCACGCGCGGGCGGCAGGACTTTCGCGCCATGGCTGCGCAAAGCGCGGTGCCGGTATATCTCGTGACGAACGATCCGCGCATTCGCAGCATTCGGGATATCGGCGAGAAGGATCGCATCGCGGTGGTGTCCGCCGCCGTGTCGCAGCAGGGGCGGCTTCTTCAGATGGCATCGGCCAAGGCTTTCGGCGATGCCGACTATGCGCGTCTGGATCGCTTCGAGGTCAACATGCCGCACGCCGATGCGACGACCGCAATGTTATCGGGCAACTCGGTCGTCAATCTGCATTTCTCCAATGCGCCGTATCAATATCAGGAGCTCGAAGATCCGAAGATTCACAAGGTGACGAGTTCCACCGACATTCTCGGCGGTCCTTCTACGGGCAGTGTCGTCGTCACCTCCGGCGCGTGGCGCAAGGACAATCCGAAGACGTATGCGGCCGTGCGCGCGGCGCTCGACGATGCGGCGAAACTCGTCGACAGGGACAAGGCGCAGGCGGCGGCCATTTACATTCGTCAGGACGGGTCGAAGCTATCGCCCGCGTTCGTCGAAGGCATTTTGAGCGACAAGGAAGCGAGCTTCGCCACGACACCGCAAAACACGCTGCAACTGGGCGCGTTCCTGCACAAGGTCGGCGTGATTCGTCATGAGCCGAAGTCGTGGCGCGATTACTTTTTCGCCGACGATGCGAACGCGCAAGGCAGTTGAGTGCCTCGTCAATGAATCCCACGTACAAAGGAATTCGAAATGAATGCCGCTGCCATCGAGAAAGAAGCAGAATTGACCGTCAGTCCGCTCTCGGCGCACATCGGCGCGGAGATCGGCGGCGTCGATCTCACGCGTCCGCTGTCTTCCGCACAGGTCGATGGAATCCGCGCCGCGCTGCTCAAATGGCGCGTGATTTTCTTTCGCGAGCAATTCTTGAGTCATGAGCAGCACATCGCATTCTCGGCGCAGTTTGGCGAGCTTACGGTAGGGCATCCGGTGTTCGGGCATGTCGATGGACACCCCGAGATCTATTCGATCTCGAAGTTCCGCAAGGCGACGCGCTTCGAAGGGCCTTCGCTCTTGCGCCCTTGGACCGGCTGGCACACCGATGTCACGGCCGCGGTGAATCCGCCGTTTGCATCGATTCTGCGTGGCGTGACGATTCCGCCCTATGGCGGCGACACGCAATGGACCAATCTCGTGATCGCATATGAGAAGCTCTCGGCGCCGCTGCGTACTTTCGTCGATGGCTTGCGCGGCGTGCATCGCTTTGCGCCGCCGCAAGGCGCGAGCGGCACCGATGCTTTCACGAAGGCCGTGACGGACCACACGCTCGTGAGCGAGCATCCGCTCGTGCGCGTGCATCCGGAGACCGGCGAGCGCGCGCTGTATGTGAGCCCGGGCTTTCTCAAGCACATCGCGGGACTGGCGCCGCGTGAAAGCCAGGTGTTGCTCGAATTGCTCTGGGAGCATGTGACGCGGCCGGAATTCACGGTGCGCTTCAAGTGGGAGCCGGGCAGCATCGCGTTCTGGGACAACCGCACGACCGCGCATCTCGCGCCCACGGATATCTTCGATCTCGACTTCGATCGCCAGTTGTATCGCACGACGCTCGTCGGCGATGTGCCGGTCGGGCCCGACGGGCAGAGGTCGGTGGCGATCGAAGGCTCGCCGGTGGGGGCGGCGGCTGCGGTGACGTTGAATTGAATGTAAAGCAGTCGAAACGCGCTCTCCCGGCCGTTCCATTGCTACGACCGCCACATCCCGAACCATTCGCCGCCGGTCGTCATGGAGCAGACCTGCCAGGTGGTTGCTGCCATGGTCCGTCAGTTTGCCGAAGCTGACAAGCGAGGCGAGCAGGGCTTCGCAGTCGTCCGGTCCTCGTGTTCTCTGAGACGCTCTGCAACAGAAGAATGAGATAAGCACGACGCAACGTCGCAACTAACTGTCCTATCGGCGCGATCCGTTTCCCGGCTTCGCCATCGGCCATCAAGAGGAAGGTGGGTCCCCGAACCGTATAATCGCTGCCTCAAAAGATTGCGTGCCCGCGCCGGCACGTCCGCCAGCTTCGAACATCGCTGGTTTATCAACATTCCGAACCCCTGTTTGAAGCAGGTCGAAGCACGAAAGGAACGCCTCGCGTGGAAAGTCTCTTCCAATCCGTGAATGCATTGTTTGCCTTCATTGCACCCGTGTCGGATTTCTTGTGGGATTTCCCCACCAATTTCAAGGCATATTCGCGAATTCCCGTGCTCGGGCAGTTCTCGTTCGCGATTCTTTTGCTCGTCGGCGTGGGCATCCATTTCACGATCCGCACGCGCTTCATCCAGACGATGAACGTCGGCAAGATCGTGCGCATCATGTTGCGCAGACAGTCGTCGAAGACCGGCGTCAGTGCGCTTGCGTCGTTCATGCTCGGACTCGCGATGCGCGCGGGGCCGGGCAATATCGTCGGCATCACGGGTGCGATTTCGGTCGGCGGGCCGGGTGCATTGTTCTGGATGTGGGTGGCCGCATTCTTCGGCATGGCTACTGCATTCATGGAATCGACGCTCGCGCAGCTTTTCAAGGAGAAGAAGCACGATGAGTTCGTCGGCGGCCTGCCGTTCTATGGGCGGCGCATTCTCGGCGACAGGCGCATCGTCGGCACGTTTCTTTCGCTCGTATTCATCGTCTATGCGCTTTTCAACGTGCCGCCGCAAACGTTCAACGTGTTCACTGCGATCGGCACCATCGCCGATACTGTCACCGGTACGCATCTCGCACGTCAGTCGACGGTGTATTACGTCATCGCGGTCGTGCTGATCGCTGCGTGCTCGTTCATCATCATGGGCGGCATTCGCCGCGTGACCGCCTATACCGATCTCCTCGTCCCGATCAAGGCGACGCTGTTCTGCCTGATGTCGTTCGTCATCATCCTGATCAATCTGCCGCTGATTCCGTACTTCTTTCACGAGGTGTTCGTCGGCGCATTCGCACCGCATGCGCTCTTCGGCGGAGCGATCGGCACCGCGCTCGCGCAGGGCGTCAAGCGCGGGTTGATGTCGAACGAAGCGGGCCAGGGCACCATCACGATGGCCGCCGCGATCGCCGACAACGATCACCCCTGTGAACAGGGCTTCGTGCAGAGTCTCGGCGTGTTCTTCGACACGATGGTCATCTGCACGATGACGGGGTTCATCGTGGTGATGGCGCACGTCTGGACCGGCACCGTCGATGGGCAAGCGTGGGAATCGGTGAGGGCATCGAAGATCACGGTCTATCTCGCATCGGTCGAAACGCTCGTGCCGGTTTCCGTCGCTCACGTCGTCAAGATCGTGATGTGCGTGTGTTACGGGCTTTTCGCGTTTACGACGTTGCTCGGCATGATCTCGTTCGCGGAGATATCGGCGAACTTCATCTCGCGTAGTCGCGGCTTCATCACTGGTATCCGCGTCGTGGGCTCGCTCGTGTTCGTGCCGTTCGGTGCGCTCACAGTGCTTGCCGGCCTCGAGTTGCCGAACCTCTGGGCGCTGTCCGATCTGATGAACATCGTGATGGTGCTGCTCAATGTGCCGATTTTGCTGATCGGGCAACGCCTCGTATATAAGGCGCTTGCGAACTATCGGTCGACGCGCGGCGGGGCGTTTGTTTCCGAGGATATCGGCGTGCGGACGGAGTATTGGACGGCGCGGCGCGATGTCGTGAAGCAAAAGGAAGGCGTTCGAGAGCGTGTCGAAGTTTAAGAGCCGAAAAACTCCACCGCCCCCGTGCTCAAGTTATACATCGCCCCGGCAATCTTGATTCCATGCTGGCTTTCCATCTCGCTGAGCACGGCGCTATCGCGGCGAATCTGTGCAATGGTCAGTTCGACATTCTTGCGCGCCACTTTATCGACGAACGCGTAGTTGGTCGCCGTGCGCTCGCCGTCGTACTGCGTTGCATCGACAGCGGGCTTGATGCGCGCAAGCAGACCCGTGAGATGGCCCAGCTCGGCATTGGCGATCGCGCCTTTGATCGCCCCGCACGACGTGTGCCCCATGACGAGCACTACTTTCGCGCCCATCAGCTTGCACGCGAACTCCATGCTGCCGAGGATATCGTCGTTTTCGATATTGCCGGCGATGCGGCAATTGAAGATATCCCCGATGCCCAGGTCCATGATGACTTCCGCGGGCGCGCGCGAGTCGATGCAACTGAGCAGCACGGCCGCGGGATACTGTCCTTTCGCGCTGGCCTTTTGCTCGCGCAGATAATTCCGGTCCTTGCGCTCGCCTCTCCGAAACCGCTCGTTGCCTTGCTTCATCAATGCGATGATCTGCTCGGGCGTCATGCTGTCGCGCTGCGCGTGCGTCAATGCATCGGCGTGAGCCGAGGTCATGAGAAGCGACGGGCCGGCAAGCCCGGCGATAGTTGCGGATGCAACTGATCTGAGGAAACCCCGGCGGCACGCGGGCGTGCATTGCAGCGGATGCTTTACCTCTTCGCGCATGACCTTGCTCCTCGATGTCAAAGGATTGGGCCTTCTTGACGCTTCTCTTGCGAACTGAAGTGTTGGACGAAAATGCGTCGAATGCAATGCGCGCTTGTTCTGATGACAATGTCACGTCGATGACGTAACGACCTGCCGCGCGATGTCGAGAAAGTTGGCGGTCTTGGCGGCTGTCGCGTCGATGCGCGAGGCCAGTGCGAGGCGGATCGTGATCGCGCTGCCGAGCGCATCGGTGTAGGCGACGCCGTCGACCTGAATCTGACAGACGGATGCCGGCACCAGCGAGACACCGAATTCGGCCGCGACCAGATTCACGACTGACGAAAGCTGCGGCGCCTGCTGCCCGGGGACCGGCTCGAACCCCGCTTCACGGCAAGCGCCGATGATGACGTCGTGCAAGGTCGGGCTCGCCTCGCGCGGCAGCATCACGAAGGGATCATCCGCCAGCGCCGCGAGCGGCACCTTGCGTTTCTTCGCGAGCTTATGCGTGGCGGGCAGCACGATTTTCATCGGCTCGATCGCGATGTGATTGATCTGCACGCCCGCGGGCGACTGGCTGCCGAGACGAACGAAGGCGACATCGACACGGCCCGCGTCGAGATGAGCGAGCAGTTGCGCCGTATTACCTTCCGTAAGCGTGAGTGTGACGTTCGGATAAGCCTGCCGATAAGAGCGGATCAGCTTCGACACGACCGGATTGAACGCGGCCGACCCCGTGAACCCGATATTGAGCTGGCCGATCTCGCCGCGCCCCGCACTCTGCGCCTTTTCGACGGCGAGGCGTGCGTCGTTCATCAGGCGCTTGGCATCGATGGCGAACGCCTCGCCGGCTTCGGTCAGCACGACGCCGTGGCCGGTGCGCCGGAAGAGCCGCACGCCGAGTTCGTCCTCCAGCGCATGAATCTGCTGGCTGAGCGGTGGCTGGCCGATGCCGAGCCGTTCCGCCGCGCGCGTCACGTTGCGCTCCTCGGCTACGGCCAGAAAGTAACGGATATGGCGCAGTTCCATGCGATATCTGTCAAAGATATTTCAGAAAGACGAGATAGATATTGGACAGTATATCAATCGCGCGACAAAATACCGCTATCGCGCAGTGCGCGGGCTAAAAACTTTTCCCCAATTACATCGCCGGGCGCTTTCGAGGCGGATCAGGCTGGACGAGTGCCGCCCGTGTCGTGTATCGACGACGCGCGAATCGTCAATCAGATTGGGAAGGGGTCTAACGTGGCTGAAGCATTGAAAAAACCAAGGCCCGAATACCGGAACATCGGACTCGGCCAACTCGCGAAGTACCGCTTGCCGCTGGCAGGAAAGGT
>NZ_JALQDI010000066.1:0-60538 GCF_023631305.1 Caballeronia sp. INML3B | reverse complement strand
ACGTGTGCCCCAAGGGGCTCAATCCGACCAAGGCGATCGGCAAGATCAAGGAATTGATGGTGCGCCGCGCTGTCTGATATCCAGAGCGAATGAAGAGATGGCGCAGCCTCGAAAGAGGCTGCGCCATTTTTTTATCCGCGAGAATTTGCCGCGCAGTGAAGTGATTGCATAGCTAACCAGCAAGACCAACAGACGACATTTAAATCTTGTAATGAGACTCTTGTCTCACTAGAATGAATCGGAGGAAATGGCGCACGCAAGGAGGCAATCATGACGCTGACCCCTGTGGAGATGGATCGGAAGATCGACGAGCATTTCGGCTTCGAACGACGCGACGATGTCGAAGGCGTGCTCGCGACGCTCACGGAAGATGTCGAGCACGATGTCGTCGGCTGGCCCGCGGGTCCGGCGCATGGACGCGAAGGCGCGCGGCCGTTCTATGAAACGTTGTTCGCCGATCTCTCGGAGAGCCGGGTCGAGTGTCTGCGCCGCCTTTATGGCGATGGCTTCGTCATCGACGAATCGCTGTGGCGCGGCAAGGCGCCCGGCAGACCGTTCGGGCTCGACGGCCGTGGGCGCCCGCTCGAATTCCGCATGTTGCATGTCATCGAGTTCAGCGAAAGCGGGCAGATCAGGCGCGAGAACGTGTGGGTCGATCTCGCGGCGATCATCGGCCAGTTGCCGCAGGCTTGATATGGCAGATCCTGCAACGAGGACGCGCGGCAATCAGAAGCAGCGCACGCGCAAGGATTTGCTGCAGGCGGCATCGCGGCTGACGAAGCAAGGGCTCAGGCCGAGTCTGGAGGAGGTTGCCGCTGAGGCAATGGTCTCGCGCGCGACGGCGTATCGGCATTTCCCGAGTGTCGATGCGCTCATGCTGGAAGCATCGCTCGATGTCGACACGCCGGATGCGGACACGCTCTTTACTGCGCGCGCATCGGCTGATCCGGTCGCGCGACTGCTGCGTGTCGATGCCGCGCTCCACGACATGATTCTCGCCAACGAAGTGCCGCTGCGCATGATGCTCGCGCATTCGCTCGAGCGCGCGGCGAAGGGCGATGCCGCAGATGAAGTGCCGCTGCGGCAGAATCGCCGCACGCCGTTGATCGAGGCGGCGCTGGAGCCCGCGCACGATCAGTTCAAGGCCGCGGCGCTCGACACATTGACTCAGGCCCTCGCGCTCGTGATCGGCACCGAGGCGATGCTGGTCTGCAAGGATGTGCTGCAACTCGACGACGCACGCACGCGCAAGGTGAAACGCTGGGCGATTCGCGCGTTGGTGGACGCGGCGAGGCGAAGCAAAACGAACGAAGCAGGTATGTGATAATCCCAAAATTCGCGCCCGCCCGACCCAAAAGGTCGCCGACCCCTGCGCGCAAGGGCCTTTACCCTCGTGGCCCGCTTTCATCCCGCGATATTCCACCAGCAACCACGATGCCCACATACCGTTCCAAAACCTCCACCGCCGGCCGCAACATGGCGGGCGCGCGCTCGTTGTGGCGCGCCACCGGCATGAAAGACGAAGATTTCTCGAAGCCGATCATCGCCGTCGTCAACTCGTTCACCCAGTTCGTGCCGGGGCACGTGCATCTGAAAGACCTCGGGCAACTCGTCGCGCGCGAGATCGAGGCCGCGGGCGGCGTGGCGAAGGAGTTCAACACCATTGCCGTCGATGACGGTATCGCGATGGGTCATGACGGCATGCTGTATTCGCTGCCGAGCCGCGACATCATCGCCGATTCGGTGGAATACATGGTCAACGCGCATTGCGCCGATGCCATGGTCTGCATCTCGAACTGCGACAAGATCACCCCGGGCATGCTGATGGCCGCCATGCGCCTGAACATTCCCGTGATCTTCGTGTCCGGCGGGCCTATGGAAGCAGGCAAGACGCGCCTCGCGAATCCGAAGACGAAGGCCATCGAGCTGAAGAAGCTCGATCTCGTCGATGCCATGGTGATCGCCGCCGACTCGTCGTACTCCGACGCCGAAGTCGCCGAAGTCGAACGGTCCGCATGCCCGACGTGCGGTTCGTGCTCGGGCATGTTCACGGCCAACTCGATGAACTGCCTCACCGAAGCGCTCGGCCTCTCTTTGCCCGGCAACGGCACCGTGGTCGCGACGCATGCCGACCGCGAGCAGCTTTTCAAGCGCGCGGGACGCGGTGTCGTCGAACTGGCGCGCCGTTACTACGAGCAGGAGGAAGCGCGCGTGCTGCCGCGCTCGGTCGGCTTCAAGGCCTTTGAAAACGCGATGACGCTCGATATCGCGATGGGCGGCTCGACCAACACCATCCTGCACTTGCTGGCCATTGCGCGCGAAGCCGAGATCGACTTCACGATGGCGGACATCGACCGCCTGTCGCGCACCGTGCCGCAACTGTGCAAGGTCGCGCCCAACACGAACAAGTACCACATCGAAGACGTGCATCGCGCGGGCGGCATCATGGCGATCCTGGGTGAACTCGATCGCGCGGGCAAATTGCACACCGACGTGCCGACCGTGCATGCGCCCACGCTGAAAGACGCGCTCGACCAGTGGGACGTCAAGCGCACCGAGGACGAAGCGGTCAAAACCTTCTACATGGCAGGCCCCGCCGGCGTTCCGACGCAAGTGGCGTTCAGCCAGAACACGCGCTGGCCGAGTCTCGACACCGATCGCGCCGAAGGCTGCATCCGTTCTTACGAACATGCGTTCTCGAAGGAAGGCGGCCTCGCCGTGCTGAGAGGCAATATCGCGCTCGACGGCTGCGTCGTGAAGACCGCGGGCGTCGATGAAAGCATTCTCGTGTTCGAAGGCACGGCGCATGTCACCGAGTCGCAGGATGAAGCCGTGGAGAACATCCTGAACGACCAGGTCAAGGCCGGCGATGTCGTCATCGTCCGTTATGAAGGTCCGAAGGGCGGCCCGGGCATGCAGGAAATGCTCTACCCGACGAGCTACATCAAGTCGAAAGGTCTCGGCAAGGCATGCGCGCTCCTGACGGACGGCCGCTTCTCGGGCGGCACGTCGGGGCTTTCGATCGGCCATTGCTCGCCCGAAGCGGCGGCAGGCGGCGCGATCGGTCTCGTGCGCGACGGCGACAAGATCCGCATCGACATTCCCAATCGCACGATCGACGTGCTGCTTTCGGACGATGAACTCGCGCGCCGTCGCGAGGAACAGAACGCGAAGGGCTGGAAGCCCGCGAAGCAGCGTCCGCGCAAGGTGTCGGCGGCGCTGAAGGCGTATGCGAAGCTGGTGATGTCGGCGGACAAGGGCGCGGTGCGGGATTTGTCCTTGCTCGACGACTGAAGCGGCGCCACCCGCAAGTTGCGAAAGCCGCTCTTCGGAGCGGCTTTTTTTCGCGTCGTCGCAATCAGGCGCCCAGCAGCTTCGGCAACTCCAGCAACGTCCGATGCGCGCCGCCTTGCTCGACCGCGTCCGCATACGTCGCGCGAACAGCAGTGGCGATCGCATCGACCGCGTTCGTGTCCCCGGCCATCGTCACGTAGTAGCCGAGATCCTTGAGCGCATTGGACATGTGAAACGGCATGCCCGACGGATCGTCTTCCACGAGCGACGGACGCAGCCGCTCCAATGCCGCGCCGCCGCCACCGCCTTTCGCGAGGACATCGACGAAGGTTTGCGCATCGACACCCGCGCGCTTCGCGCAGGCCGCCGCTTCGGAGATCAGCGCGATCGTCCCGAGCGATACGAAATTGTGCAGCAGCTTCATGCTGTGCCCCGCGCCGAGGCCGCCGACGAGCGTCACGTTCTCCGCATACGTACGCAACAGCGGCTCGATACGAGCGAACAATTCCGGCTCAGCGCCGACCAGCAGATTCAGGCGCCCTTCATGCGCTTCCTTCGCGGTGCGCGTCATCGGCGCATCGACGAACAGACCGCCCGCTTCCTTCACGAGCGATGCCATGCGCGCCGTCGATGCGGGTACGGCCGTCGAGCAGTCGATCACGATCGTTCCCGGCTGCAATCCCGCGAGCACGCCATCGGGCGCGGTCAACACCGCTTCGACTTCAGGCGATCCTGTCACGCAGAGAATGACGATGTCCGATTCGCGCGCGAGCGCCTCGCCGTTCGCGACGGTCTTCACGCCGCCCGCGCGCAGTTCGTCGAGTGGCTGATTGCCGGGATGCTCGACCACCGTAAGCGGATAGCCATGCTTCATCACATTGCGCGCGATGCCGTGCCCCATCAGGCCGATACCGATCATGCCGATTCGCTGCTTCATCCTGCCTCTCTTCGTCTTGTCGTGTCTGTGGAAAAAAGCTCAGCGGTTCACGAGCCGCTTCGGCAGCAGCATCGTCAGAACGATGCCGAGTGCGAGGCAGCCTACCATCGAGAAAATCGGCAATGTCATGCCGCCCGAAGCCTGCTTCAGGAAGCCGACCACATACGGGCCGAAGAAGCCGCCGAGATTGCCGAACGCGCTGATCCATGCGATGCCGACCGCCGCCGCGGCCTGCCCGAGCACGGCCGTGGGCATGCTCCAGAAGAGCGGCGGAAACGACAGCAGTCCCGCGTTGGCGATGCACAGCGCGATCATGCCGAGCCACAAATTGTCATGCCAGAGCACGGACAGCGACAAGCCGACCGCGCCCATCAGAAGCAATGCCGCGACATGCATGCGCCGCTCGCCGCGCCTGTCCGCGCTGCGGCCGAAGGTCAACATCACGACGACGGCAACCGCGTTCGGCAACGCCGCGAGCGCGCCGATCGCGAAGTCGCCGGAGATGCCCATCGACTTGATCATCGTGGGCGCCCAGAAGGTGTAGCCATAGATGCCGAATACATCGAGAAAATAGATCAGGCAAAACGCCCACACGAGCCAGCTCGAGAAGAGGCCCTTGTGGTTCGATTCCGCCGTCACCGCGCGATCCTCGGCGAGCACGCGCGAGAGGAAGGCGCGATCGGCCTCGCTGTAGCGCGGGCTTTTCGTGACGTCGTCGTCGAGTCCCTTCCATGTGTAGACCGCCGCGAGAAACGCGGGCAAGGCTTCGACGATGAAGATCCACTTCCAGCCGGCCAACTGCATGAGGCCGTCGAAGTACTGCATGATGAAGCCCGTCAACGGCGAGCCGATGAGACCCGCGAGCGCGAGCGCCGCATAGAACATGCTGAGGATGCGCGCGCGGCGGTTACGCGGAAACGACTGGCCGATATAAAAGACGATCGCCGGAATGAAGCCGGCCTCCGCGACGCCGAGCAGGCAGCGCATCACGTAGAACTGCATCGGCGTGGCGACGAAGGCCGTCAGCCCCGACACGACGCCCCACGACAGGATGATGCGCGTGATCCATCTGCGCGCGCCCACGCGTTGCAGGATCATGTTGCTCGGCACTTCGAAAATCACATAGCCAAGAAAGAAGATGCCTGCGCCGAAGCCGAACACGGCATCGGAGAAGCCGAGCTGCTGCGCCATCTGCAACTTCGCGAAGCTCACGTTCACGCGATCGATGTACGACGTGATGTACGCGAACATCAGAATCGGCAGGATTTGCAGAGCCAGGCGGCGGAAGATCCGGTCCGCCGTGGCCGCGTCGTGTGACGGGGCGGGCGATGCCGCGCCGGGCGGCATGTTGGTCGCATCGATTTCCACGTCTGTCTCCATGTATGTTTTTTTTAAGCTCCGTCCTGCGTCGCCCGGATTCGTGGACGGAAGACGCGGCGGAACAGGGGAAATGTAGCGGCTGCCGAGCGCCGGTGATATGCGAAATCGTTGAAGCGGGCTTTCGAATAGTTCGAACACGCCCTTCGCGACACGGGCGTGCGCATCGGTCAGGGTTTTCCTGTATCCGGCCACGACGCGCCGATCGCGCCCGGATGCCATACTGCGCGGCAAGACTTTAAGGAGCGTCCGGTTTGTTCGATCTCACGTCGCTGGCTCTTTTTCTGCGCGCAGTCGAATTGGGCAGCCTGTCGAAGGCGGCGCAGCAATCGCATATGTCGCTGTCGACGGCGAGCCGGCGTATTGCGCTGCTCGAACATCACTTCCGCGTCGGGTTGCTGAACCGCACGTCGGCGGGTGTCGAGCCCACGCCCGCGGGCGAAGCGCTCGCGCGTCATGCCACCGAGCTGCTGCTCAAGACCGATGCGATATACAGCGAGCTGTCCGACTACACCAAAGGCTCCGTCGGCCGCGTGCGCGTGTTCGCCAATATCTCGGCGATCAGCCAGGACTTGCCCGATCATCTGCGCGCGTTCTCGCAGCGGTATCAGGACATCAAGCTGCATATCAGCGAATTGCGCAGCATGGACATTCTTCAGGCGTTGCGTGAAGGGCGCGCGGATGTCGGCGTGGTGACTTCGCAGGTCGGCATGGAAGGCATTCGCCTCGCGCCATACTGCGCGGACCGCATCAGCGTCGTCGTGCCGGAAGACCATGTTTTGCAGGGCGAGCAGATCGACTTCGCGGCGCTGCTCGAACACGATATCGTCGGCCTCGACGACAAGGCCGAAGTCACGCGAATGCTCGTCAAGGAAGCCGCGCTCGCGGGCCGCACGATCCGCTTTCGCGTGCAGGTGCAAAGCTTCGAGGCGATGTGCCGGCTCATCGCGGCGGGGCAGGGCGTCGGCGTGCTGCCCGAAGGCGCGGTGCGTCTCTTTCGCGAGCCGATGCATCTGCGCTTCATCCGCCTGACGAATCCCTGGGCCGAGCGCGTGATGTCGGTCGGGATTCGCGCCGGCGCCGCGCCTTTGCCCGCGCGCAAGCTGTTCGATTTCCTGAGCGCGTTCGCGCCCGCATCGCTGGTTGCGCCGGGCGGCGAACGTCCGGCCGGCTGAACCCCCTTGCGGATATTCGAAGACTCCCGTTTGCGGATTCGCACTTCCGCCGCGTGAGGGCGTCCGCTAGATTGCTCATCTGAATAGTCCGATGCCCGGACACGCACGCGTTCCGAGGGCGACAGAGACGAAGGAGACAACTAGGCTCTTGCCATGTGCAAGGTCTCCTCTCGTGCGCACGCCGGGCATGTCCGCGTCGAAATCGAGGAGACATAGCGCAATGGCAACAACGCATCACATCGCCGTCATTCCGGGCGACGGCATCGGCAAGGAAGTCATGGTCGAAGGCTTGCGCGTGCTGAAGGCGGCCGCGGCGCGCTATGACATCGCGCTCGACTTCGACGAATTCGCGTCGTGGTGCACCGAACACTACGTGCAGCACGGCACGATGATGCCCGCCGACTGGGCGAGGCAGATCGGCAAGCACGACGCCATCTTCTTCGGCGCGGTCGGCACGCCCGATGTCGTGCCGGACCACACGGCCGTGTGGGAATCGATCATCAGGATTCGCCGCGACTTCGATCAGTACGTGAACCTGCGCCCGGTGCGTCTCATGCCAGGCGTGCCGTCGCCGCTCGCGCACCGCAAGCCCGGCGACATCGACTTTCTGGTCGTGCGCGAGAACACCGAAGGCGAGTATTCGTCGGTCGGCGGACGCATGTTCGAAGGCACCGACCGCGAGTTCGCGACGCAGCAGGCGGTGTTTACGCGCACGGGCGTCGATCGCATTCTCGACTTCGCCTTTCAGCTCGCCCAAAGCCGCCCGAAAAAGCAGCTGACCGCCGCGACCAAATCGAACGGCATCTCTATCACGATGCCGTACTGGGACGAGCGCCTCGCGGAAGCGGCGAAGCGCTATCCGGACATCGAGACGCGCAAGTTTCATATCGACATTCTGTGCGCGCATTTCGTGCAGCATCCCGATCGTTTCGATGTGGTCGTCGCGTCCAATCTCTTCGGCGACATTCTTTCGGACCTCGGGCCTGCGTGCACCGGCACCATCGGCATCGCGCCTTCGGCCAACCTGAATCCGGAGCGGCGCTTTCCGTCGCTCTTCGAGCCGGTGCACGGCTCCGCGCCGGATATCGCGGGCAAGGGCATCGCCAATCCGATCGGGCAAATCTGGTCGGCGGCGCTGATGCTGCAGCATCTCGGCCGTGGCGAGGCGCGCTACGAAGCGGCGGCGAAGACCATCGTCTCGGCCATCGAAACCGTGCTCGAAAGCGGTCCGCGCACGCCGGACATGGGCGGCGCGGCGAACACCATCGAAGTCGGCACGGCGATCGCCGCAGCCGTCACCGAACACGCACTGATCACGGAGTAAGCATGGAATATCGTCACTTCATCGGCAACGCATGGCGCGCGGGCGACAACGGCGAATCGCTCGATGTCATCGACCCCAGCACGGGCGAGCCGTTCGCGGCGATCGCGCGCGGCAATGCCGCCGATGTCGACCGCGCTGTCGCCGCCGCACGCGACGCAATGGGCGAGGCGCTCGACGGTCCGTGGGCGAAGCGCTCGCCGGTCGAGCGCGCGAATCTGCTGTTCGCGTATGCAGCGGCGGTGCTGGAGAACGCCGACGAACTCGCGCGGCTCGAAGCGCGCGACACCGGCAAGGCGCTCAAGACCGCGCGCACCGACGCGGCCGTGCTCGCGCGCTATCTGCAGTACTACGCCGGCTGCGTCGACAAGCTGCATGGCGAGACGCTGCCCTATACGACGGGCTTCACGGTGCTGACGGTGCGCGAGCCGATAGGCGTGACGGGGCACATCATCCCGTGGAATTACCCGATGCAGATCTATGGCCGCAGCGTCGGCGCATCGCTCGCGGCGGGCAACGCGTGCGTGATCAAGCCGGCGGAAGACGCCAGCCTGTCGATCCTGCGTCTCGCCGAAATCGCCGCCGACATCGGCTTTCCGGCGGGCGCGATCAACGTCGTCACGGGTCTGGGCAGCGAAGCGGGCGCGGCGTTGTCGGCGAACGGCGGCATCGGCCATATTTCGTTCACCGGCTCGAGCGCGACGGGCGCGCTGGTCGGACGCACGGCGGCGGAGCGTCATTGCCCGAGCGTGCTCGAACTCGGCGGCAAGTCGCCGCAACTCCTGTTCGACGATGCCGATCTCGACGAAGCCTTGCCCGTGATTCTCAACGCGATCATCCAGAACGCCGGGCAGACGTGCTCGGCGGGCAGCCGCCTGCTGGTTCAGCGCGGCATCTACGAGACGGTGATCGAACGTCTGACGCAGCGTTTCGAAGCGCTGCGCTCCGGCCCGCCCGCGATGGACCTCGACATGGGCCCGCTCGTCAACGCGAAGCAGCAGGCGCGCGTGCGCAGCATGGTCGAGCAGGCAGAGGCCGAAGGCATTCGCGTGGCGGCGCGCGGCAGGATCGTCGTGGAGGCGTCGCGCAACGGCTTTTTCCAGGAGGCGGTCCTGTTCCGCGACGTGCCGCCGCAAAGCCGCCTCGCGCAAGAAGAAGTTTTCGGACCGGTGCTCGCGGCGATGCCCTTCGACGATGAAGCCGAAGCCGTGAAGCTCGCCAACGGGACGCATTACGGCCTCGTCGCGGGCGTGTGGACGCGCGACGGCTCGCGTGGCTTGCGTCTCGCGCGCAAGCTGCAGGCGGGGCAGGTCTTCGTGAACAACTACGGCGCGGGCGGCGGCGTCGAGTTGCCGTTCGGCGGCGTGAAGGCGAGCGGCCACGGACGCGAGAAGGGCTTCGAGGCGCTCTATGGTTTCACGAGTCTGAAGACCATCGCGATCAGGCACGGCTGAGTCTCGCGCGGCCTCACATCATCATGGCGACTCTCAACATCATCGGCGCGGGGCGCGTCGGCGCGACGCTCGGCAATCTGATCGTCGCGAACCGCGTGCTCGATATCGGCGACGTATGCGACAGCGATATCGCGCATGCGCGTGACGCGGTCGATTTCATCGGCGCGGGCCGCGCGCTCGACGACATCGCCGCGATGCGCCCCGCCGATATTTGGCTGCTGTCGGTGCCCGACATGCGCATCGCGGAAGTGGCGCAGTCGCTCGCGGGGCATCGCAGGGACGACATGCCGTCGATTGCGGTGCATTGCAGCGGCGCGCTCGACACGGACACGCTCGCGCCCTTGCGCGCGCTCGGCTGGAATGTCGCGAGCGTGCATCCGATGCTGAGCTTCGCCAATCCCGGCACGGCCGTGTTTCAGTTCGAAGGCACGCCGTGCGGGCTCGAAGGCGACCGGGCCGCGCGTGCCGCATGGAGCGAGATTCTCGCGGCCATCGGCGCGCGCTGTTTCGATATCGAGCCGGGCAGCAAGGCGCTCTATCACGCGGCGGCGGTCGTCGCGTCGAACTTTCTGCCGATACTCGCGGCGATGTCCGTCGAGATGTGGCAGGCGGCGGGCATTCCGCAGCCGCTCATCGAGGACATGATGCATACGCTGTCGCGCAATGCGGCCGCGAACATCGTCGCGCTCGGGCCGAAGGATGCGTTGACGGGCCCGGCCGCGCGCGGCGATCGCGCGGTCGTCGAAGCGCAGTCGCAGGCTATCGGCGCGTGGGACGCGGTATCGCGCGACGCGTATGACGCGCTCTCGACGCTCGCGATGCGGCTCGCGCAAACGGGCAAAGTGCGCGAGGCATGAGGCTTACGCTCGACAGCGCGCTGTCGAGCGCCGATCTGCGCGAACTCGCGCGCCGCACGCTGCCGCGCTTCGTGTTCGAGTTCATCGACGGCGGCGCGGAAGACGAGATCACGCTCGCGGCGAATCGCGCGGCGTTCGAACGCCGCGCGCTCGAGCCTCGAATCGCTGCATGCGGTGCGTCGCGCGCTCGGGCCGGGCACGGAATTGCTCATCGATTCGGGCATCCGGCGCGGCGTCGATATCGTAAAGGCGGTGGCGCTCGGCGCGCAGGCGGCGGCGATCGCGCGTCCCGTGCTGTTCGTCGCGGCCATCGGCGGCGACCAAGGCGCGCTCTGCGCCATCGACATCCTGCTCGATGAAGCAAAACGCGCGATGACGCTGTGCGGCACGCCGAACGTCGATGCGATCCGCGCGGGCGATGTGATCGCTTCGTCACGTCCCGTTGCCTTCGAAACATAGACGCGACGTCGCCAGAAGGATTGGGCTCGTCGTTCCTTCAGAGACACCGCTCTTTCGCCCGAAACCGCTTAAACCGCGAAGTCCGTCGAGCTTGACAGCGCCTTCCAGCTTTCCGTTTCCGCCGCGACATACGCGTTCTTTTCCGCTATAGCCTTCAGCGTGTCGGTGCCGAGCGCGAGACGCAGCGGCGGTGTTTGCGCATCGGCGAGCGTGACGAGCGCGGTCGCGAGCTTCTCGGGATCGCCCGGCTGATTGTGATTCATGCCGGCAGCGAAGCGCCGCACGTTGCCCGAAGTCGCATCGTAGTCGTCGATGATTTCCTTGCCGACGAGAAGCGACGACGCATCCAGAAAGTCCGTGCGAAAGTAGCCCGGCTCGACGACGGTCGCGTGAATGCCGAGCGGCTTCAACTCCGCATGCAACGCTTCGGTGATGCCTTCGACGGCGAACTTCGTCGAGCTATAGACGCCGAAGCCCGCTGCCGCGCGATAACCGCCGATCGACGACATGTTCATGACATGCCCGCCGCGCTGCTTGCGCATGACGGGCAGCACGGCGCGCGTCACGTTGAGCAGGCCGAAGACGTTGGTGTCGTACATGCGGCGCACATCGGCATCGCTCGATTCTTCGACGGCCGCGAGCAGCCCGAAGCCCGCATTGTTGATCAGCACGTCGATACGGCCGAACTTCGCGACGGCGGCTTCGACGGCCGCCTTGGCCTGCGCTTCGCTCGTGACGTCGAGCGCGACCGGCAGCAGGGCGGGCGATTCGCCGAGACGCTCGACGATCGCTTCGACATTGCGGCCCGCGGCGACGACCGCGTTGCCGTCGTCGAGCGCCGCGCGGGCGATCAGCGCGCCGAGGCCGCGCGACGCGCCCGTGATGAACCAGACCCGCTTGTATTGCTGTTGAATGGCGTTGCTCATGATGTGCTCCGTTGTGCCGGTGGTGAAGGTGAAACGAAGCATAGGACGTCCGATTCGCACGAACTAGCCGCCGAACGCTAGACTGATAATCAACCTGAATTTGCGAATCGAGGCGCTTCATGAACGAGGTCCGCGCGATTTCGATCTTCGTGCGCGCCGCCACGCTCGGCAATTTGCGGCGTGCGGCCATTGATCAGGGGATTTCGCCGCAAGCCGCGAGTCACGCGGTGATGCAGCTCGAAAAGTCGCTGGGCGTGCGCCTGTTTCATCGCACGACGCGCAAGCTCTCGCTGACCGAGGAAGGGCAGCGGCTCCTGCAAAGTGTCGAGCCGGCGCTCGCAATGCTCACATCGGCCATTGCGGATGCGAGGAGCGCGAAGGAAGTCATCGCCGGTCCGTTGCGCATCAGCGCGCCGAAAGCGCTCGCGCGCGCGTTGTGGCCGTCGGTGCTGGCGTTCGCGCGGCTTTATCCGGACGTCGGACTCGACGTGCGTTTCGACGACCATTTCACCGATCTCGTGGAAGAACGCGCCGATGTCGGATTGCGTGGCGGCTCGCCGCCCTCAGGCGGCGCGATTGCACGGCGGCTCGTGCCGATCCAGCTGATCGTGTGCGGGTCGCCCGCGTATATCGAACGATATGGCGCGCCGCGTACCGTCGACGATCTATCCTCGCATCGTTGCACCGGTTATCGGCGTGCGAACACCGGCAAGCAGGCGCCGTGGGAATTCATGATCGGCGATGAAATCGTCTACCGCGAGGTCGCGGCGGCGCTTTGCGCGAACGATATCGATGCGGAAACCGACGCGGTGCTCGCCGGTGTCGCGATCGGCCAGCTCGGGAGTTTTTCGGCGGTGACGCATATCCGCGAAGGGCGGCTCGTGCCCTTGCTCACGCGGCATCTGACACAGCGCGAATCGATTTATATCTACTACCGGCATCGGACGGAGCAACCGTTGCGCGTGCGAACGTTCATTGACTTCATGATCGAAAAGCTCGCGGACAACGGCGATTTCTTCCTGTCGCCCGCCGAATTGCGCGCGTATGCGAAATGAACGGCCCGAATCCCTGCGATCTCGCGAACCCGCGACTAGAATTCATCGTGCCTTCGTTTCACCCAAGCCCATCAAGCCAATCAAGCCAACCTGGAGCCAAGCGATGAAAACGATCAATGCGCTCAGATTTGCCGCCGTTGCATCAGCGATTGCCTTCTCCGTCAACGTGTGGTCACAGACCAGCGATGCGGCCTCGACTCAGTCCGCTACGCCGTCGGCGAGCGCCGGAACCTCGAAGTCCGCGGCCCGCAAGGCCAATCGGGCTCTCAGCAAGAAGGTGTCCCAGGCGCTGCAGAAAGGCGGCGTCGAATTGAACGGCATCAACGTGATCGCGAAGAACGGCGCAATCACGCTCGCCGGACATGCCGCGGATGCGGAGCAGATCGACAAGGCCGCTTCGATCGCGAAGGGCGTGAGCGGCGTCACGTCCGTGAAGAATGTTCTGACGATTCAGGAAGGCGGGCAGTAGGCGCTCGCACGCGAGCACGACGAAACGCGCGTGCTCGCGCGTGTCATGAACTCGTTCGCTGACGTTCACGAGCCGGAGCGCCAGCGCCTGCCGTTTCGCGAATCGCTGCTCGCGATGCTCGGCATCGCCTTCGTCACGATGCTGGTCGCGCTCGATCAGACCATCGTCGGCACCGCAATGCCGCGCATCATCGCCGAGCTGAAGGGCTCCGATCTGTACGCGTGGGTCGCGACCTCGTACATGCTCGCCTCCGTCATCACGATTCCGATTTTCGGGCGGCTCGGTGACCTCTACGGGCGCAAGCTCTTTTGCTCGCGGCCATCGTGCTGCTCAGGCTGGCGTCCGTGTTATGCGGATTCGCGCGCAGCATGCTGTTTCCCGTCATTGCACGCGGTGTGCAGGGCATCGGCGGCGGTATCCTGCTCGGCACGGTATTCGCCGCCGTCGCCGATCTCTTTTCCCGATCCGAAGCTGCGTTTGCGCTGGCTCGTGCTCGTCACGTCGACATTCGGCGCTCGGCACCGCGATCACGGGCGCGCTGCTCGGGCATTTCTACGCGAAACGTGCATCGTCCGCTGGATTCGTATCAGGCGACGCAGTGGCTCAAATCGTTCGCGAGCCCCGATTTGCTGATCGACCGTGCGGAACAGTCAGCGCTGATCGAACGGCTTGTAGCTGCTGGCCAGCCGGGCGACGCGATGACGCACTCGGCGCGCATGGCGCTCGTCGCGTCGATTCACGTCGGGCTTGTCGTGGCCGCGATGGCGGCGTTCGTCGGCTTGTGTCTCGCGTGGTTCGTGCCCGCGGTGCGAGTCGTGTACGGCGATGCGAAACAGCAGGGCGTTTGATGCCTGGTCGCCGTGAGCGTTGCACGGTCAGCGTTTTCGCCTTTCGTCACCGAGCGCTTTGACGATCATTTTGGTCGGCGCACTGGTGGCGAGCCGCTGAATTTCCGAAACGTGGACCCAGCGGCACCGCGAGATTTCATTGCTCGCGCGCGGCTTCGCGCGTTTCGGCACATCGCAGAAAAAGACGTGATGATGCTTCTGCCTTCCGCGATGCTGGAACAGAAATTTAGCCGACTTGCCCGCAAGACGCGTTTCCTCCTTGAGCTCGCGCAGTGCGGCATCCGGCAAATCCTCGCCCCGTTTGAGCATGCCGCCGGGCAGCGCCCATTTGGTGCGACGTCGCGCAACCAGCAAAATCCGGTTGCCCTTTCGACAGATGACCGTGGCTCGCTTCCTCAAGCTGGCTCCGAATATGTGATTCTGTTCGTTTGAATCTGCAGGCGCGTCCAAGTGTACCCAACAGCTTTTTTGTTGTGGAGCGTTCCTTGACAGCGGCATTTCCCGTATCGCGAACCCAGCAAGACGTGTTCCGCTTTTCGTGCCTTGTTTTGGGGCAAGCGCGGCGGCGGGTATGCATGTTGCATGTGGATGGTACTGCGCAACGGGAAACGATCATGGCTTCGAATGGCAGTGCGCGCGCGAGGAGCGAAACAGCGGAAACTAAATTTGGTGAACTGGCATCGCCGTTGGTCGAAGAGGCGCTGCGGCATGCGTCCACGCTCGACGGGAACGCGGACCCCGAGGTGCTGCACAAGCTGCGCGTCGCGTTGCGACGGCTTCGCACATTGTTCTGGGCTTACAGCCCCTTGCTGGAAGACGAATTCGACACGCATCAGCGCGCGTTGCTCAAGTATCTGGCGACGTCGGCGGGCAGGGCGCGCGACTGGGATATTTTGCTGAAGCTGCTGGACGAACTCCATGTGGAAGGGCTCGACGACTCCGTGAAGGCGCGTCGTGCGGCGGTGCTCGCGACCAGCATCGAAACCATTGCGAACGCGGACGTAAAGCATGTGTTGCTGACGGGCGTGAAGGAGGCGAATCAGCAGCTCAACACGGGGCATAGTCGCGTGCCGGTCGAACGGTTTGCAAAGAAGCGGATCGGCGCGGCGCGCGGTCAGTTGAAAAAGCGCATCAAGCGGGCGCTGCGCGCGAAGCGATCCGACTATGCCGCTTATCACGAAGTGCGCAAGGCCGGAAAGAAGGTGCGCTATCTGCTCGAATTTTTCGGGGATGTCTCGCCCGGCATGCGTGACAGTGTGAAGAGCCTTAAGCGGCTGCAAAAGCGTTTCGGCGCGTTGAACGACGTGGTCGCGAGTCGCGGTCTGCTTTCCGGCTCGGAAGGGGCGTTTCCCGATGACGTCGATACCAAGCCGGCGATACGGGCACTCAAAAGCGAGCAGAAGCATCGCTTCAAGTCCGCGAGAAAGGCGATACGCTGACGGCGGCGCCGTCGCGGGCGCGGGTCGCCTGTCGATCGCAAAGATGTCACACTGGCCGCATCAAATGATCGCTCACTTCACGGAGCCGCATCATGGAGCGCAACGAATACGTTCTTTTCAAGGGCACGGTGACGCTCGGCGTGCCCTATCTCCAGAATTACAAGGGCGATCCGCACTATGTGATCGTCGGCGAAGATACGAATGGCAAGCCGTTCAATATCGTCACCAATGTGAAATCGGACAGCTCACTGACGGGGCCGGCGGGCTATCTCGTGCTGTATCTCTGGAATCAATACTTCGATCACCCGATGACCGCCGATCTCGTCCGGCTGCCTGCCGGTGTCGCCACGTCGAACTTCCCGAAGCTCGATTATGTGCATGACACGCGTCTCCTGGATCTCGGCGCGATGCGTCCGATCCCGCTCGATACCAAAGACGAGCACAACGATATCAATGCGCTTCTCAACGAGATGCTGCAACTCGACATGTCGGCCGACGGCGTCGACTATGTCTACAAGACGCCCGCTTATAGCGACGATCGCCTCGGATGGAAACCCGCGAAAGACGTCACCGTCTACGGCTTCGGCTTTCTGTTCGAACCGGGGAAAGACGGCTTGCACGAAACGCACATGAATCAGGGCAACCCGAAGCGGGGCAAGGGCAGCCCGGTCAAGGACCACTCGAACGAGAACGGCGTGTTTCAGGACGGCGCGGTGATGGTCGAAGTGGACGGCAAGTTCCAGGCGCTTTTCGTCGCGTTTCAGACGCAGCTCGTGCCGACCGATAATCGCGGCCGTCCGATACCGGGGCAGTCTCATCCGATACTGGATGGCACGAAGTGATTGCATGAAGCGCTTCGCGGGCCCAGGCTACCGGCGCCGTCTTCGTCCCATGCGGAAAGCCGCCTCAACGCGCCAAACAGGTGCCGCCTGCTATGCATTGCAGAAACCCTTGTTTGTCCAAACGTTTTTGACAGCCTAGAGTCGAGTCATCCGTGCATTCGAGGAGGCGTACCATGCCGCACTTCCTGACTCAATATTGGCAGGCGCTGTCGGCGCCGGCCGGGCGCGTGCGTAAGCACTTCACGAAAGAAGGGGCGGCACACGAGGCGCACGCCGTCAGCGAAACTACGCGCGCGGAACAGCTCGAGCACATTTCCGCTTATGCACGCGCGGGCTATTTCAACATGGGCTATACCGTCGATGCGTTTCAGCTGCCCGGCGAGCCGCCGCTGCACTGAAACGAAGCGGAAAAGCTGCGCGCCATGCGCAGCTTCGTCATCCGCAAGTCAATGCTGCACGAGCGCGACGCGTCGGTCCACTTCATGGTAGTCGTCCGCACGCGCCGCGCCGAACGCCAGCGCGAAGCCCGACGCCTGCCGCCCCACGGTGCGGAGTTGCTCGACGACCTTCGGATCGGAGCAAGTATCTGCGGATTCGAAACGCGTCTCCAGCGTGTTGATCGTTGCGCCGAAAGGCGTCGGCCAGCCGCGCAACGCGTGCACGATCGAGCGCAGCGACGTGAGCACCGTGCCCGCCGCCTGCCATCCATACGCCGTGACGATACTGCCGACCGCGCGTCCGTCGAGATAGGGGCGCTCGTCGAGCCGTAGCTCCTCCAGCGTATCGAGCGCATTCTTGACGAGGCCCGAGATGCCGCCGTGATAGCCGGGCGTCGCGATGATGAGCGCATCCGCCGCGCGCACGGCCTCGATGAGTTCGTGTTGCTCATCGGTGAGTTCGCGCGATTCCGGTGCGTAGTGCGGCAGGCTATGTAAAAACGCGCCGCCGAAGAGTTGCACGCTCGCGCCGCTCTCCTGCGCACCGCGCAATGCGAACGCGAGTGCCCGTTCGGTCGATGATTGAGGCCGCGTCGTGCCGCCGATGCCGACCACCCGTGGACCGCGCGATGAATTGAATCGAGACAAGATCGATACTCCGTGAAAATGGGCTGTCAGAAGAATGTGCCGTTCGGTAACGCCGCGCGGTGCGAGGCCATGGCGCGGATGTTGCGCCGGTGACGGTCGAGCGCGAGTTCGTCGATGGGCACTTTCGAGCGCGCCGAAGTGTCGAGCGTGTGAGTCGTGGACATGAAGCACTTCGTGCGAAGAAAAGAAGCCTATCTTCGCCGCGCGTGCATTCGTGACGAACCGATCATTTCAGCGATGCTTTTGAATGAATCGATGCTTTGAATAGCTGTGTATGTGCAAAGCCCATTCATTTGCTTAGCAAGGTAAATTGGTTTGTGCCCGGGAACATCGCGCATATGATTTCGCGTTGCAAGACTTCATGTTCATCCGAATCATTCATGACACATCGACCTGCTCCGACCGATATCGCCATTCATCCGCTCATCGCGGGACGATGGAGCCCGCGCGCTTATGCGGATCGCGCGGTCGCGCATGCGCAGGTGGTCGCGTTGCTGGAAGCGGCGCGCTGGGCGCCGTCGGCTTATAACGTGCAGCCCTGGCGCTTCGTCGTGTTCGAGAAGGCGCACGATCCCGACGCCTTCGCGCGCGCATTCGCATTGCTCGTGCCGTTCAATCAGTCATGGAATGCGAATGCGCAAGTGTTGATCGCGGTGCTCGCGGACACACTGAATGCGAAGGGCGAAGTCAACGTGAGCGCAGCCTACGATGCGGGCGCCGCCGCGATGGCGCTGCTGCTCCAGGCGCACGCGCAAGGACTCGCCGCCCACGCGATGGGCGGATTCGATGCAAGCGGCCTCAAAGAGGCGTTCGCGATTCCGGAGCGATTCACGCCGCTCTCCGTGATTTCCGTTGCGCATCACGGCGACGCTCGCGCGCTGCCTGCGTCGCTGGCCGAGCGTGAGCGCGCGCCGCGTGCGCGCCTGTCGCTCGAAGATATCGCGCAATTCGGCGGGTGGCGCGATCCGCGTTGATCGGCTATCGGAATTACTTCGTCACACGCATCGATAGACCGTTCAGCAGCCGTTGCAGATCGTCGATGTTGAAAGGCTTCGCGAGGATCGCAAAGCCCGTGCGGCGCGCCTCGTCGAGTTGATCGGCGTAGCCCGTCATCAGCGTGACCGGCTGCGTCGGGCGCGTCGCCTTGATCCATTCCGCGAGCCTGATGCCGTCGTAGTTGCCGGGCATCTGGATGTCCGAGAGCACGAGATCGAACGCGTTGCCCGCTTCGAGCATCTGCTTCGCGGCATCGCCCGAAGCTGCGTGGCGCGCCTGCCAGCCGAGCACGTCGAGCACTGCGCACAGGCCCGCCGCGACTTCCTCGTTGTCTTCCACGAGGAGCACGGTCGACGAAAGCGCAGTGTGTTCGATCGCCTCGACGTGCGGCGCGTCTGCAAGCGCTTCGGCTTCTCCGGTCCAGTGCGGCAGATAGATGTCGATGGTCGTCCCGAAGCCCCATGCCGAGTTCACGCGCGCGGTGCCGCCCGCCTGCTCCGTCATCGCCAGCACTTGCGCGAGGCCGAGCCCCGTGCCGGCGCCTGCGCCCTTGGTCGTGAAAAGCGGCTCGAACGCCTGCCTCGCGACATCGGGCCGCATGCCGATGCCGCTGTCCCTGCACGAGATCACGACATATTCGCCCGCGCCGAGGCCGTCGTGCGTGTCCGCGTAGCGCACGTTGCTGCAATCGATCCGGAAGTCGCCGCCATTGGGCATCGCGTCTTTCGCGTTTACGGCGATGTTGATGAGCGCCGATGTCAGCTCCGTCGCATCGACGCGCACGGGCCACGTCGTATCCGGCGCGCGCGTGCCGAACGTCACCTTGTCGCCCACCGACGCGCGCACGAGCGGCTCCAGTTCCGCCATCCATCGGTCGAGCCGTATGACCTGCATCTGCAACGGCTGACGGCGCGCGACGCTCAGCAGTCGGCGCGCGAGCGACTGCGCATTGGTCGCTGCGCGCTCGACCGCGGTGACTTCTTTCTCGAGGCCATTGAAGCCCTTGCGCCGCGCCATCTCCATGTTGGCCGTGACGACCATCAACAGGTTATTGAAATCGTGCGCGACGCTCGCGACCAGATTGCCGAGCGCGCCCATGCGCTGCAAACGGCGCGTCGCGGCGATGGCCGAGCGGCGCAGCGAGAGCTCGCCGCGCCAGTTGTGCCACGCCGCTTCTTCGGCCTTCAGGCGGCGCAGCGAAAAGCCGATCAGCAGCCACAGCGCAATGCACGGTATCAGCGCGATCGACGCAATCGATACATCTCGCCGCCACCATGCGAGGCGTATGTCGCGGATGGCGAAGCCCGCGGCGGCATAGACCGGATAGTCGCCGACGCGCCGCCAGGCGGCGAGCTTCTCGTCGTTGTCGAGCGGCGACAGGTAACGCATGAGGCCCGTGGACTTGCCTTGCGCGAATGCGTCGGCGAGCACGAGATGGCGATCGGGTGGATTCCGCACGGACGGCGGCGGATAACGCGCGAGCACGGCGCCGTCGGCGCGATGCAGCGCGAGCGTGAGCGCGGAATCGCTCGTGGCGAGCTCGCGATAGAAGCCGATCAGATAATCGCGCCGCACCGCGATCGAGATCTCGCCGAGAAAGCGCCCGTCCTTCGCAAAGCGCGCGCTCAGCGTATCGATGATGTCGGTGTTCTTCACGCGCCCGCGCTCGGGCATGGAGACATGGAACGTCGCGCGCGAGTCGCGCGTTGCGATGAAATCGGCACGATCGCCGATGGACACATTGGGCGCCGGAAAAAGGCGGCTGCTGAGAACGAGCCTGCCGCGACTGTCGAGCACGGACAGCGCGGCGATCTGCGCGTGGCTCTGTGCGAGACGGGCGAGCTTGTCGTGCAGTTCGGACTCGCTGCGTGCGATGAAGTCCTCGTCGCCACTGCCGAGCATGTCTTCGATGCGTGAAATCAGCTCGCGGTTGATGCTGAAAACGGTGTTCGCTTTTTCGTCGATGACGCGCGCCAGCCGTTCGAGCGACTGGCCCGTTTCGCTGAGCGCGCGTTCATACGTGTAGTAACCGTACAGACAGAAAAACGCGAGCGGGATGACGATCGACGCGACGAGCGCAGCGAAGAGCCGCCTGCGCGCCGCGCGAAAGTCGAGCGGAGGAAGCGAAGGCAAGACCTCTGCCGTGCCGAGTCCGGGGTGGTCTTCTGATTCGTTCATGACGCTGTGTGAGACGTGCGCGAGCGCCGGCGCGGACGTCGTCGGACGGATGCAGGATGCCCTTTTCGATGGTAGCACGCACGTCCGCGAGCGCCGCGCACGGTCGTGCGCCGGGCGAAGCCGGATCGGGCCGAAGTTGCGCTGTGGTATAAGCACGCATGCGCGCGCCGGCTTGCGGCGCCCACCGAACGTAACAGGAGCATGCAGTGAGAAGGACCGCCGAAAACAAGCTGAAGGTGGTCGCAGTGCGGGTCGATCCACAATTCGAGCAACGGCTGCGACTCTTGGCGGAAGTAACGGGGCGCAAGCAATCGTTCTTCCTCCAGCAGATGATCGAGAACGGCATCGGCGCCATGGAAGAGACCTGGCTGCCGCCCGCCGTCCTCGAACAGGTGAGAAGCGGCGCATTGCCGCCGCTGCAGGATCGCGTCGCGACCGCGGACCTGTTCGGCGATCAGGCCGATGAATAGTCCATGAGTAAGCGATGAGCGCGACGATCGAGTGCCGCTTCATTACGCCCGAGGCGACATGCGGCAACGAGGTGCTGGCGCGCATCGTTTTCGGCGAAGCGAGCGGCCGGCCGTGCATCGAAAACGGCGTGCCCACGCTGCGCCTCGCAATGTGCGACGACGCCCGTGACGGCTTCGCCGAAATCTGGACGAGCGCCGGACCGATCCGCAGCGCAAGCATCAACGATCTCGTCTTCGCGCACAACGACGAGTTCCTGTTTTGCGCGGGTTTCCTCCCCGTTTCCGACCGATACACCGACGCCACGCGCGAGACCTATGGCGATGCGTTCGCGCTCGTCGGCGAACTGAACTTCCCGAAGATCTTCCGCATGTGGAACTTCATTCCGCACATCAACGGGGCGAATCGGGAAGGGCTCGAGGTGTATCGCGATTTTTGCCGCGGGCGTGCCGTGGCCTTCGAGCAGGACTATGCGAATGCGTCGGGCATGCCGGCGGCGACGGGCATCGGCACATGGGGCGATGGCGTCGGTTTCTATTTTCTGGCGTGCCGCGAAAGTCCGATTCGGCATATCGAGAACTCACGCCAGACGCCCGCGTATGAGTATCCGCAACGTTACGGCCCCAAGTCGCCGAGCTTCGCCCGGGCCACGCAATTGCGCGACACGCTCTTCGTATCCGGCACGGCCAGCATTCTCGGCCACGAGACCGTGCACGTGGGCGATCTCGAGAAGCAGTGGAGCGTCGCGACCGGCAACATCGCGCACCTGATCGGCGGGGAGAGTCTGGAAAAGCAGGGTGTGCATAACGGTTATACGTTGCGCGATCTCGACCAGATCAAGGTGTACTACCGGCATCCTGCGGATTTGCCGCGCGTGATGAAGCTGGCGCAGACTGCGTTTCATCCCGATGCGAGCGTGCGTTATCTGAACGTCGACATTTGCCGCGCCGATCTGCTCGTCGAGATCGAGGGGATCGCGTCACATCGGCATCGCTCAGACTGACGCCGATTGCCGCAGGGTTTTCACGAGCAGGCTGTGCAGGCTGTCGACGGCCTTCGAGCCACGCGAATCGCGGCTGCGATACACCGCGACTTCCATCGGTTCGAGCGGCCCCAGACCTTCTTCACGGCCCAGTATCCGCAGATGTTCCGGCGCGCTGCATTGCGTCAGCGCCGCCACGGCCAGGCCGCTTTCGACGGCGGCGATCTGCCCGGCGAGACTCGAACTGTTGTAGACCACCTTGTATCGGCGCCCCTGTTGCGCAAGCGAATGAATCGCGCTGCGCCGCGCGAGGCTCGTGCTCTCGTAGACGGCAATCGGCATTGGATCGCGCCGCCATAACTCGAACTGCGCGGCGCCGACCCAGACCATCGGCTCATGAAAGAGCGACGTGCCGCGCCGGCCATGATCGCGCGACACGAGTGCAAGATCGAGCTCGCCATGGGCGATACGCGGAATGAGCGAAGTCGATTGCTCGCAGATCAGCTCGATTTCGACGCCGCTGTGCCGCGGCGCAAAGCGTTTGAGCACGGGCGTCAGATACTTTGCGGCGTAGTCGTCGGGTACGCCGAGCCGCACGCGGCCGGTGAGTTGCTCGCCCTGAAGCGCGACCTGAGCTTCGGCGTGCAAATCGAGGATGCGGCGCGCATAACCGAGCAGCGTCTGCCCGTCGTGAGTCAGTGCGAGCGTGCGCGAGCCGCGCTCGACGAGTCGCAGCCCCAGCGCGTTTTCGAGCTTCTTCAACTGCATGCTCACCGCCGATTGCGAGCGGTGCACTTCACTGGCCGCGCTCGACAGCGACCCCGCGTCGACGACGGCGACGAAGCATTTAAGCCAGTCGGTTTGCAGATCGTGGTGTTTCATCGTGTTCAGGCGGCTTTCGAAAATCGAATGGATTAAGTTCGAATTATGCGCTTTTCGTTCGTTCCGTCGCGGCACACACTGCGGGCATGGACACGAATTCATCATCTCATCGGGCGGCGGCACGCATCGTTGCGCGCGGCGAAGGAGGCCGTGCAGCAGGCGCGTGGCCGTTTCTGGCCGGCTGCGCGCTGCTCGGCACGATCGGCGTTTTCTTGCACGAGGCCAGGGCTGATCCGCTGACCGCGACGTGGTTTCGCTGCGCGTTCGGACTCGTCTGCATGAGCGCGTGGGTGATTCTGCGCGGGCAAGCGCGCTTTCTGCTTCTCACGCGGGCGAACGGACCGTGGGTGCTGAGTGCCAGCGCGTTGATGGTGCTGAGCTGGGCCTTGTTCTTCGGCGCGGTCGAGCGAATATCGGCGGGCGTCGCGATCGTGCTGTTCCATGTCCAGCCGATGTGGGTGCTGATGTTCGCCTCGTTATGGCTGAAAGAAGCGATCGGCGGGCAGCGCGTCGTCGCGGTGTCGGTTGCGATGTGCGGGCTGGTGCTGGCGACGGGCATCGTCGAGCACACGGCGGGCGGCGCGCTTCAGCCGCAATACTGGATGGGCGTTGCTGCGTGTCTGGCGGGCTCGCTGTGCATGGCGTGCGTGACCATCATCGCCACACGCCTGCGCGATATGCCCGCCGGCATTCTTGCGTGGTGGCAGTGCGCCGTCGGCACGATCCTGCTGTGGCTCTGGCCGATGCAGCATGGCTGGCCCGCGTGGGGCATGTCGTGGGCGTGGCTGGCGGGCCTTGGGCTGATTCATACGGGTCTCGCGTATACGCTGATGTATATCGGCATGGCGCGGCTTCATACGGCGCGTATCGCCGTGTTTCAGTTCGTTTATCCGGCGCTTGCCATCGTCATCGACTGGCTGGTTCTCGATCAGCGTTTGAGCGGCGTGCAGATCGCGGGCATCGCGTTGATGTCGGCGGCGATCTGGTTTGCGGAGCGCGGGCGGCGTGGGTGACGCAGCGGTGACCGGTGTGCGATGTTCAGGGAGATCATCCGGCCTGCTCCCGAGCTTTTTGGCGGCGACTGACCGCGCACGCTTCGTTCAATGCGTGCCTGGAAGAAGCCCCCCGCGTCCCGCCTTCCGCGATCGCTCCAGCATGAACTCGATGAACGCCAGCGTCGCGCGCGTGTGATGCCGGTTCGGCATATACAGCATGTACATGTGCGTGCCGAAAATGCTGAGCCGCCATTCATCGAGCGCCGTCACGACCTCGCCGCGCCGCATGTCTTCCGCCACGACGTAATCCGGCACGATCCCGACGCCCAGGCCCGCGAGAATCGCATCGCGCAGGAACAGAAAGTTCTCCGAGATCAGGCTCGGCTCCAGCAGCACTTCGTGACGCTCGTCGTCGAGATAGGCGGCGACGCGCGTCTGTTTGCCGACGACCGTCGCGGTAATCACCGGCGCGACGCCCAAGTCTTCGAAGCGCGTCGGCATGCCGTGCGCATCCGCATAAGCGGACGATGCGCACGCGACGTACCGCACCGGCCCCATGTCGCGCGCGACGAGACTCGGCGGGGGCTCCGGCATCACGCGCACGGCGATGTCGACTTCATCGCGCAACAGATCCTCCACGCGATTCTCGAACATCACATCGAGCACGATATCCGGATACTCGCGCTTGAACGCGATCAGCCATTCCGACATCACGAGCTGCCCATAACCGCTCGGCACCGACAGGCGCACGCGTCCCTGCAATCTCTGCCCGAGCATCGACACCGATTCCTGCGCCGCGAGCAGCGCATTCCGGATCGACCTGCCATGCTCATACAACTCGAGGCCGAGTTCGGTCGGCTCCACACGGCGCGTGGTGCGCCGCACGAGCTGCAAGCCGACCGACTTTTCGAGCTGATTCAGGTGATAGCTGACATTGGCGCGGCTCATTTTCAGGCGCCGCGCCGCTTCGCTGAGATTGCCCGCATCGAGGATTTCGACCAGCAGCGTAAGTTCGTTGACGTCCACGGCCCAAGCGATTGTCAAAAGCGATTTGACAGTCTGTCAACCGTCGCTGTCATTGTCAAGGAAGCTTGTCCCCGCGAGAATGCTCGACACAGTCGGCAAACATCGGAACAGGAGACACCAGCCATGACGCTTTCGAGCGCGCCCGAAACCGCGGTAGTCCAGCACGCATTGCGTGGCAGCGTCCTCGTCGTGACGATCGATCATGCGCCCGTCAACGCGCTCAATGCCGCCGTGCGGCGCGGTCTGATCGACGCCATCGACGCCGCCGATGCGAACGCCGCCGTGCGCGCGGTGCTGATCGTGGGCGCGGGCCGCAACTTCATCGCCGGCGCGGATATCCGCGAGTTCGGCAAGCCCGCCGTGCCGCCCTCGCTGCCCGAGGTGTGCAATCGCATCGAGGCGTGCGGCAAGCCGGTCATCGCGGCGATTCATGGCGCGGCGCTCGGCGGCGGGCTGGAGGTTGCGCTGGCGTCGCATTACCGGATCGCCGTCGAGGGTGCGAAGCTCGGTCTGCCGGAAGTGCAACTGGGCCTCCTGCCCGGCGCGGGCGGCACGCAGCGCTCGGCGCGTCTGATCGGCGCGCAGGCCGCGTTGTCGCTGATGCTCAGCGGCCGTCATGTCGGCGCGCAGGATGCGCTGCGTCTCGGCCTCGTCGATCGCGTCGGCCAGAGCGACGACGTATTCGCCGAAGGCCTCGCTTACGCGCACGAACTGATCGCGACGCACGCCGCGCCGCGCCGCACGAAGAACGCGCGCGGTCTGGCGGACAAGGAAGCCAGCGCCGCCGCGATCGCCGCCGCGCGCGCCGACACGCAGAAGACAGCGCGCGGATTGGCGTCGCCGCTGAAGATCGTCGACTGCGTGGAGGCGGCGTTGAATCTGCCGTTCGACGAAGGTCTGCGATTCGAGCGCGAGCGATTCCTGGAATGTCGCGAGAGTCCGCAGCGCGCCGGTCTCGTGCACGCGTTCTTCGCCGAGCGCGAGGCGCAGAAATCGCCGGAAACGCGCGGTGCGCAACCGCGCGCGCTGCGCTCGGCCGGCGTGCTCGGCGGCGGAACGATGGGCGCGGGCATCGCCGTCGCGCTGCTGGATGCGGGCCTCGCGGTGACGATGATCGAGCGCGACGACGCCTCGCTCGAACGCGGCCGCGCGCATGTCGAAAAGGTCTACGACGGATCGGTCGAAAAAGGCCGCATGACGCCCGAAGCGAAAGCGCGCGCGCTGCAGCGCTTCAATGGCGACACGGCCTACGACGCACTCGCCGGTGCCGATCTCGTCATCGAAGCCGTATTCGAGGACATGACCGTGAAGAAGGCCGTATTCGCGCAACTCGATCGCGTGTGCAAGCCCGGCGCGGTGCTCGCGACGAACACGTCGTACCTCGACATCGACGAGATCGCGGCGAGCATCACGCGCCCGCAAGACGTGCTCGGGCTGCACTTCTTCTCGCCCGCGAACATCATGAAGCTGCTCGAAGTGGTCGTGCCCGCGCGCGTCACCGCAGATGTCGTCGCGACCGGCTTCGAGCTTGCGAAGAAACTCAGGAAGGTCGCGGTGCGCGCGGGCGTGTGCGACGGCTTCATCGGCAATCGCATGCTCGCGGTGTATCGCGCTGCGGCGGATCATCTGATGGAAGACGGCGCCTCGCCGTATCAGGTCGATCAGGCCGTGCGCGACTTCGGCTTTCCGATGGGACCGTATCAGGTCATCGATCTCGCAGGCGGCGATATCGGCTGGGCCGCGAGAAAGCGCCGCGCCGCGACGCGCGATCCGAATGCGCGTTATGTGCGCATCGGCGACGCGCTGTGCGAGCGCGGCTGGCTCGGCCAGAAGACGGGACGCGGCTTCTATCGTTATGAAGACGGCGCGCGCATCGGCAAGCCGGATGCCGAAGTCGAAGCGATCATCGACGCGGAGCGCGTGCGTGCGGGCGTCACGCCGCGTGCGTTCAGCGACGAGCAGATCGTGCGCCGCTACATGGCCGCGATGATCAACGAAGGCGCGAATATCGTGCATGAAGGGATTGCGCAGCGCCCGCTCGATATCGATGCTACGTTGATGCACGGCTTCGGTTTTCCGCGCTATCGCGGCGGCCCGATGCATTACGCCGACAGCATCGGCCTCGACACCGTGCTCGCCGATATCCGCGAGTTCGCCAAGGAAGATCCGTTGTTCTGGCGCGCGTCGCCGCTGATCGTCGATCTCGTTGCGCGCGGCAAGAATTTCGCCAGCCTCAATCAGGCGGCCTGAGCCGCGGGCTTCGTCAATCTCTTCATGGAATCGCAGTCATGGACCTGAAATTCACCGCAGCAGAAGAGGCGTTTCGCGCCGACGTGCTGAAGTTTCTGCGCACGTCACTGCCGGACGAAATCGCGCAGAAAGTGCACACGGGAAGGCGCCTCACACGCGACGACATGGCGCAGTGGCACGGCATCCTCAACGCGCAGGGCTGGCTCGCGAATCACTGGCCGAAAGAGTACGGCGGACCCGGCTGGACCGCGGTGCAGAAGTTCATCTTCGAGAACGAATGCGCGATAGCGGGCGCGCCGCGTGTCGTGCCCTTCGGCGTGAACATGCTCGGACCGGTGCTCATCAAGTACGGCAGCGAAGCGCAAAAGCGTCACTGGCTGCCGCGCATTCTCGATGGCTCAGACTGGTGGTGTCAGGGCTATTCGGAACCGGGCGCGGGCTCCGATCTCGCATCGGTGCGCACGACGGCCGTGCGCGCGATGGAGAACGGCGAAGAGTATTACCGCGTGAATGGCCAGAAGACCTGGACCACGCTCGCGCACTACGCGAACATGATTTTCTGCCTCGTGCGCACGTCGCAGGACGCGCGCAAGCAGGAGGGCATCAGCTTCCTGTTGATCGACATGAACACGCCGGGCGTCGAAGTGCGTCCGATCATCACACTGGATGGCGAGCACGAAGTCAACGAAGTCTTCTTCACCGATGTGCGCGTGCCCGTTGCGAATCTCGTCGGCGAGGAGAACAAGGGCTGGACGTATGCGAAGTACCTGCTGACGTATGAGCGCACGAACATCGCGGGTGTGGGCTTCTCGGTCGCGGCGCTGGGCCGCCTCAAAGAGGCGGCGAGCAGACTGCAAAGTAATGGCCGCGCCCTCACCGACGATCCGTTGTTCGCCGCGCGGCTCGCGCGTGTCGAGATCGATCTGGAGAACATGAAGACGACGAATCTGCGCGTGCTCGCGGCGGTGGCGGGCGGCGGCGCGCCAGGCGCGGAAAGCTCGATGCTCAAGATTCGCGGCACCGAGATTCGTCAGGAAATCTCGTCGCTGATGCGTCGCGCGATGGGTCCGTATGCGCAGCAATTCATTGAGGAAGATAGCGACGATGAAGCGTCCACCGCGGCCGCGCAGTACTTCAACAATCGCAAGCTGTCGATCTTCGGCGGCTCCAACGAAATACAGAAGAACATCATCGCGAAGATGATGCTCGGGCTTTAAAGGATTCGCACGATGAATTTCCAGCACACGGAAGACCGGCGGATGCTCGCGGATTCGCTGAACCGCTTCATTGCGGAGCAGTATGCGTTCGATGCGCGAGACGGGATCGCGCGCTCGGCGCAAGGGTACAGCCGCGACATGTGGCTGCGGTTTTGCGAGCTCGGCATCATCGGCGCGTTCTTCGATGAAGCGGCGGGCGGATTCGGCGGCGATGGCTTCGATGTCAGCGTCGTGTTCGAGGCACTCGGACGCGGGCTCGTCGTCGAACCGTTTCTCGATGCGCTCATCGTCGGACGCGCGCTCGCGCTTGCCGGCAACGACACGCAGCGCGGGATCATCGCCAAGATGATCGACGGCTCCACGCTTGCAGCATTCGCGCACGACGAACCCGGCTCACACTACGAGCGCGCACGCGTCGGCACGCGCGCGACGCGCCGCGGCGACGGCTGGGTGTTGAACGGCGCGAAAGGCGTCGTGCAAGAGGGCGAACACGCCGACGTGTTGCTCGTGTCGGCGCGCACGTCGGGCGGCGATCATGACGAAGCGGGCATTTCGCTCTTCGTCGTGCCGCGTGATGCCGGGGGCGTCGATGTGCGCGGTTATCGCAAGATCGATGGCGGACGGGCGGCGGAGGTGTCGCTCGATGACGTCGCACTCGAAGCGGACGCGCTCGTGGGTATTGAAGGCGATGGTTACGCCGTGCTCACGCATGTGATCGGCTATGGTCTCGTCGCGCTCGCGTCGGAAGCGGTCGGCGCGATGGATGTCGCAAAGGAGCACACGCTCGAATACTTGCGCACGCGTAAGCAGTTCGGCGTGCCCATCGGCGCGTTTCAGGCGCTGCAGCATCGCATGGCCGATGTCCTCGTCGACATCGAACAGGCGCGTTCAGCGGCGATCAATGCGGCCGCGACGGTCGGTGAGTCGGGCGTCGCGCGTGAACGCGCCTTGTCGGCGGCGAAGTATTCCATCGGGCGCATTGGCGCGCGCGTCGCGGAAGAGTCCATTCAGATGCATGGCGGCATCGGCATGACGTGGGAATTGCCGCTCGCTCACTACGCAAAGCGGCTCGTGATGATCGACCATCAGTTGGGCGATGAAGACCATCATCTTGCGCGATACATCGAACTGGGGCGCGCTCCGGTGGCTTGACCTGGCGAGCGACATCGCCCTCGTCCACACCCTGCCTGGACAAATAGGAGAGAATATTGCCCTGGCTCGCTGACTGAGGACCGTACAGAGCACTGACAAACGCGCGAAGCAGTATTCCGGGGACACCCAGAAAAGTGGCATCCGAAAATATCTACAACCCGAGTCTCAATGCACAGCCGCCGACGCGCGCGCGAACATCGACGCCGAACGTCATCGTGCTGTGCGGCACCCTCATCGCGCTCGTCATGATGGGGCTTTGCGCGCTGGTCCTCTATCAGGGCAGAGTCGATGCGCTCGATCGCGCGCGCGACACGTCGCGCAATCTGGCGCTGCTCGCCGAGCGCGATATCGAACGCAATTTCGAACTGTACGAGTTGTCGTTGCAGGCGGTCGTCGAGGGCGTGCAGCGCGACGATGTGATCAGACTCCCGCCGCACCTGCGCAACGACGTGCTCTTCGACCGGGCCGCCACCGCCCGCGATCTCGGCTCGATTCTCGTCCTCGACGAGCACGGCAATATCGTCATCGATTCGGGCAGCGTGGCGCCCCGACCGGGCAACTTTGCGGACCGCCGTTACTTCACGGTTCAGCGCGACAACCCGCACACCGGTCTTTATCTCAGCAGCCCCTACGCGTCGCGATTGCGTGGCGGCGCGCCCAGCATCGCACTCAGCCGAAGGCTGTCGCATCCGGATGGCTCGTTCGCAGGCGTCGCGATGCTCGCCATCAACCTGGAATACTTTCGCAATCTTTTCGCGGGGCTTTCGCTCGGGCCGCACGGCGCCGTCTCGCTGATCAACCACGACGGCGTGATGATCATGCGTCAACCCTTCGATTCCAGCGTGATCGGCCGCGACATCAGCAAGGCCGACACCTTCAGGCACTTCCGCGCGGCCGCGGAAGGCAGCTTCGCCGAGACATCGTCGATCGACGGCAGGCGCCGGCTCTACTATTTCCGCAACTTTCCCGACCTGCCGCTCATCATCATGGTGGCCGAAGGGGAAGAGGACATCTACGCGGCGTGGCGGCGGCGCGCGGCCATCATCGGTTCGTCGATGGGCGTGCTCGCGGTCGGCTTCATCACCTTGTCGTTCGTGCTCGCCGCACAATTCAGGCGGCGCATGCGCGCGGAATCTGAACTGCAATTGCTCGCGCGCACCGACGGACTGACCGGGCTGCACAATCGCCGCACGCTGGGCGAGATCCTCGATCAGGAATGGCGCAGGGCGCGTCGCACGCGCGGTCTCTTCTCTCTGCTGTTCGTCGATATCGATCGCTTCAAGGCCTTCAACGACGCCTACGGTCATCAGGCCGGCGACGATGCGCTCGCTGCCGTCGCACGCTGCATCGGCGACAACATCCGGCGGCCGGGTGACACGGCGGCGCGCTATGGCGGCGAGGAATTCGTTGTCGTGTTGCCCGACACCCCAGCCGATGGCGCCGCGAGAATCGCGGAGCAGATTCGCGCGGCCATCAGCGATCTGTCGATCGAGCACGCCGGCAGCGAGTTCGGTCGCGTCACGGCCAGCATCGGCCTCGCGAGCTGGCGGCCCGAGCGCGATGACGACGTGAGCGCGCTCATCCGCGCCGCCGACGAGGCGCTTTACGATGCGAAGGCATCCGGACGCAATCGGGTGAGGCTGGCGAGTCCCGCCTGAAGCTGCGCGTTATTTTTCATTGGAAGGCTGGACGAAAGTTCGTCGCAGGCAGGAAACGTTTTTCTCGCGTGCACCCTCTGCCAGGTTTCGCGTAAGCTCTCACCCGCCGTGCCGCGCGATCAACAAGAACTTCCTCCGATGACCCACGCCCCCGATTCCAAAGCGCACCGTCTCGCCGCCGTGGCGCGCTATCGCGCGCTATTTGACGCAATCGACGATGGCTTTTGCATCATCGAATTCTTCGACGGCCCGCACGGGCCGCTCAGCGATTACGTTCATGTCGAAGCGAATCCGGGATACGAGCGGCATACGGGCATCCCGGACGTGGCGGGCAAGACCTTGCGCGAGATCGATCCGATTGAGGCGGACCGCTGGATCGAACTGTATGGCAACGTGCTGCGCACCGGCGTCCCGGCGCGTTTCGAGCGCTACTTCCTGACAGCGGGACGGCACATCGAGGTGTCGGCGGCGCGGGTCGAACCGGCAAGCCTGCGGCAGGTGTCGGTCCTGTTTCGCGATATCTCCGCGCGCAAGCAAGCCGAGGAGGAGCGCGACCGCGCGGACGCGTCGCTGCGCTCGCTCAACGAGACGCTCGAGCAGCGGGTTGCGGAGCGCACGGCGGAACTGATGCGCGCGGAAGAGCAACTGCGGCAAGCGCAGAAGATGGAAGCGGTCGGTCAGCTCACCGGCGGCCTCGCGCACGACTTCAACAATCTGCTGGCGGGCGTGTCGGGCTCGCTGCAGTTGTTGAGCATACGGCTGAGCCAGGGACGCGTCGCCGAGGTCGATAAATACGTCGTCGCGGCACAAGGGGCGGTGCGGCGCGCGGCGGCATTGACGCATCGGCTGCTCGCCTTTTCGCGCCGGCAAACGCTCGATCCGCGGCCCACGGATGTCAACGCGCTCGTGAACGGCATGACCGATCTGATACAGCGCACGGCCGGGCCGGGCATCAAGGTCGAGGCGGTCGGCGCAGCGGGCCTCTGGCCCGCGCTGGTCGATTCGGGCCAGCTCGAAAACGCGCTGCTGAACCTGTGCATCAATGCACGAGACGCGATGCCCGACGGCGGGCGCATCACGATCGAAACCGCCAACAAATGGATCGACCGGCGCGCGGCCGAGACCCACGACATGCCCGAAGGCCAGTTCCTGTCGCTGTGCGTGACCGATACCGGCACCGGCATGACGCCCGAAGTGGTCGCGAAGGCGTTCGATCCGTTCTTCACCACCAAGCCGATCGGCATGGGCACGGGCCTCGGTCTCTCGATGATCTACGGCTTCGCGAAACAGTCGGGCGGTCAGGTGCGGATCTATTCGGAAGCCGGGCAGGGCACGACGGTGTGCATCTATCTGCCGCGCTTCTACGGCGGTGTCGACACCGACGCGGCCGACCATGCCGCGTCGCCCGTCTCGGGCGCGGAGGCCGGCGAGACGGTGCTGATCGTCGACGATGAACCGAGCGTGCGCATGCTGATCGTCGATGTCCTCGAAGAGGCCGGCTACTCGGTGATCGAAGCCGCCGACAGCGTCGCCGGCCTGAAGCTGTTGCAGTCGAACGTGCGGATCGACCTGCTGATCAGCGATGTCGGCCTTCCCGGCGGCATGAACGGCCGCCAGATGGCCGATGCCGCGCGGCAGGCGCGCCCGGATCTCAAGGTGCTTTTCATCACCGGCTACGCGGAGAACTCGGTGATCGGCAACGGGCGCCTCGAGCCCGGCATGCAGGTGCTGACCAAGCCGTTCGCGATCGAAACGCTCGCCGCTCGCGTCCGCCAGCTCGTGGACGAATAACGCGCGCTCACTGCGCCTCGCCGCCCGCCATCGTCTCGATGATGCTTTCGAGCTGCGCGCTCATCGGCATGTCGAGGCTCGTGCCCGACGGCAGACGTTGCAGGAACCAGCGCTTGTACTGCCGCTCGATTTCGCCATCGGCCGCGAGCGCCTGAAACGTGTCCTTCACCACTTGCGCGAGTTGCGGATCGTTCTTGCGATACATGATGCCGTATGGGTCGTACGACAGATAATCGCCGACGACCTGATACGCGCCGCCCTTCGCCGCGTTCTCCGCGATGAGGCCGTAAAGCAGCACGTCGTCGGTGGCGAATGCGTCGGCCTGCCCGTTCGCCACGCGCGCGAAGCCTTCCGCGTGATCCGGCACGACCTGCAACTGAATGCCGAGCCCGAACTTCCTGTCGATGTCGCGCAGCGCCTTTTCATTGGTGGTGCCCGCCGTGACCGCGACCTTCCTTCCCGCCAGATCGCGAAACGAGCGGATCGGCGAGCCTCGCCTGACCATGACCTTGGTGCCGGCCACGAAGAAGATCGGCGAGAAGGCCACGCGTTTTTGCCGTTCGACGTTGCTCGTGGTCGAGCCGCATTCGAGATCCACGCGGCCATCGACGACGGCATCGATACGGTTTTCCGGCGTCACGGGCACCCACTGGATCTTCAGGTTCTTGTGGACCGTATTGCCGACCGCCGCGACGAGCGCCTTGCACAGTTCGATGGAATAGCCGATCGGCTCCTTGCGCGCATTGAGATAGGAAAACGGCACCGAAGACTCGCGATAGCCGAGCGCGATCGTGCCCGTGTCGCGGGCCTTGGCTAGCGTGCCCGTCAGCGTGGCGGGCGCGAAGGCGTCGTTGTCCGGCGGCGGCGTCTGCACGTCTTCGGCGGCGCGCACGCCGAAGGCCACGGCGATCAGACTGGCCAGAGCCAGCGCCGCCCAGAAGCGCTGCGTTGTCATGGCTCGCCTCCTTCAGACTTGCGCGGGATGCGCCAGCGAGGCTTCCTGTTCGGCCTCGATGCGCGCCGCATTCGCTGCCGCTTCCGGTTCGGAGAGCAACTCGCCTTCCCACTTGGCGACCACCGCGCTCGCGATGGAATTGCCGACCGCGTTGGTGGCGGAGCGGCCCATGTCGAGGAAAGTGTCCACGCCGAGGATCAGCAACAGGCCCGCCTCGGGAATGTTGAAGTGATTGAGCGTGGCCGCGATGACGACGAGCGACGCGCGCGGCACGCCCGCCATGCCCTTCGACGTCAGCATCAGGATCAGCAGCATCGTGATCTGCGTGCTGAACGGCAGATGGATGTTGTACGCCTGCGCGATGAAGAGCGTTGCGAAGGTGCAGTACATCATCGAGCCGTCGAGGTTGAACGAGTAGCCCATCGGCATCACGAAGCTGGAGATCTTGCGCTTCACGCCGAAGCGGTCGAGCGCGTCCAGGATCTTCGGATACGCGGCTTCGGAACTGGCGGTCGCGAACGAAAGCATGAATGCTTCCTTGATGAGCGAGAGCAGCCTGAAGACGCGCCGCCGGAGAAACGCGAAGCCCGCGAGCACGAGCAGGCCCCACAGAAGAAACAGGCTGAGGTAGAAATCGGCCATGAAGACGGCGAATTTCAAAAGAATCGTCAGCCCGTTCACGGCAACGGTGGCGGCCATCGCCGCGAACACGGCGAGCGGCGCGATTTTCATCACATAGCCGGTGATCTTGAGCATCACGTGCGAGAGCTGATCGATCGCGGCGAGCAGGATTTTGCCTTTGTCGCCGAGCGCGGCGAGCGCGACGCCGAAGAACATCGAGAACACGACGATCTGCAGGATCTCGTTGTTGGCCATCGATTCGGCGAAGGAGCGCGGCACCATGTGGCCGACGAAGTCTTTCAGCGTGAATTTCGATGTGGCGAGATTCGCCGATGCGCCGATGTCGGGCAGCGGCAATCCCAGGTTGTCGCCGGGCTTGAGCAGATTCGACATCACCAAGCCGAGCAGCAGTGAAATGAGGGAGGCGGTGACGAACCAGCCTAGCGCCTTGGCGAACACGCGGCCGACCGAGGCCGCGTCGCCCATGTGCGCAATGCCGACGACCAGTGTGGAAAACACGAGCGGCCCGATCAGCATCTTGATGAGCCGCAGAAAGACGTCGGACACGAGCGAGATGTAACCGGCTATCTCCGTGGCGGTCTTCTTGTCGGGAAAGCTCGTGAAGATCATGTAGCCGACCCCGATGCCGATGACCATCGCGACCAGGATCCAGATGGCTGCGGAGCTTTTCTTGTTCATGTCCAGGCCTCCTTTGACTGCATATCGAGCGATTGCATTTCAAATTTCGGATGGAGCAGGCGATACAAGACGGGCGGGCTGCCCCGTGCGTGGGGGCCGGGCAGCGTCGATCCGCGAATGATCAGATGTTAGCGTTGCTTCCCGATCTTTGCACGGCGCGGTGCGCTTCCATGTCGTCCGGGCCTGGATCACTATGGCCGCAAGTGCCTATCATAAGCCTTCCGGCGTGATCGGGGACGTCACGTCGCGTTGCGTGCCTGATGCACCGATATGCGATCAACGCGGGCCAATGCGCCGTGATCGAATGATAAGGATGCCGGAATATAGCGAAAGCCGTCGCCAGGCGAGCGGGACCCCGTTGCAGGTGCGCCTGCCGCTCGTGCACCGGCACGCCGCGACAGGCTGACAGCGTCGCGGGACTCAGCCCGGCGTGCGTTCCGAACTCGCTTCACGACGCGCGTTGAACGAAGGCGCGCTGGCGTCGTCCGGCAGCGTCGAGCCCTGCACCGCCGACATGAGGCTCTCGACCGACGGGCCCATCGCGTCCGTGAAGGTCTTCGGATGAACGCCGATCGCGAGCACGAGCACGGCCATCGCGCCGAACAGCGCGAGCTCGCGCTTGCCGAGATCGCGCAGGCCGGCCACGCGCTCGTTCTTCACCGCGCCGAAGATCACGCGCTTGACCATCCACAGCGTGTAGGCCGCGCTCAGAATCAGCGACGAAGCGGCTGCCGCGCCGATCCAGAAATTCAGGCGGATCGCGCCCATCAGCACCAGAAACTCGCCGACGAAACCCGAGGTCCCCGGCAGGCCGACGTTGGCCATCGAGAACAGCATCGCGCAGACGGCGAAGCGGGGCATCGTGTTGGCGACGCCGCCGTAGGCATCGATCGAACCGTTCTTCGTGCGCTCGACCAGCACGCCGGTGCACAACAGCATCGCGCCGGACACGATGCCGTACGACAGCATCTGCACGACCGCGCCTTCGGTGCCCATGCGGTCGAACGTGAAGAGGCCGAGCGTCACGAGACCCATGTGCGCGACCGCCGAGTATGCGAGCAGCTTGCGCATGTCCGTCTGCACGAGCGCGACGAGACTGCCGTAGATGACGGCGACGAGCGACAGCGCGATCATCGCCGGGGCGAAGAAGTGGGATGCGTCGGGCACGATCGGCAACACGTAGCGCAACATGCCGTAGCCGCCGATCTTGAGCATGCCGAGCAGAATTGCCGCGCCTGTCGGGCCTTCCGAATTCACATCGGGGAGCCACGTGTGAACCGGCCACATCGGCACCTTCACCGAGAAAGCCGCGAGGAAGCAGACGAAGACGACGATCTGCGGCGCGAAGCCGAGCTTCAGATGGCGCCATGCGTCGATGTCGAAGGTATGCGCCTGCGTCCAGAGATAGATCAGCGCGGCCAGCATCGCGAGCGAGCCGAGCAGCGAGAAAAAGAAGAAGCGAATGGCCGCGTACACGCGCCGCTCGCCGCCCCATGTGCCGATCAGCAGATACAGCGGAATCAGCGACGCCTCGAAAAACACGAAGAACAGCATGCCGTCGAGCGATGCGAACACGCCCTGCATGCAGCCCGAGAGCACGAGAAACGCGCCGTAGTACTGCGCGACCTGCTTCGTGACCGACTGCCACGACGCGATGAAAATGATGAGCGTCGTTACCGCCGTCAGCACGGTGAACCACAGCGAAATGCCGTCGACACCCAGATGGTACGAGATGCCGAACTGCGGCAGCCACTCGATGCGCTCGACGAACTGCATGGCGCTGGAAGAGGCGTCGAAGCGCGACAGCAGCGGCACGACCGGCAGCAGGCCGAGCATCGCGCCGCACAGGGCGACGGCGCGCGAAAGCGTGGCCGACGCGCTGAACGTCAGCACGAAGATGCCCGACACCACTGGAATCCAGATGAGAAAGCTGAGAACGGACGGCAGATGCATAAGCTTGGTTCTAATCAGGCGCAAAGCACGGTTAGCACGCAATGGCGTGCTCGCGGGAAAGGCGCGGTGACAGTGGAATGTAAGACGGGACGAGATGCGCGGAAGGTTGAATCCGCAAGCGCAACCCGAATACGCTAGGCGTATTCCTAAGGGTTAACGAGGATAACCCAAAAGAAAAGATTTTGGGGACGTTGCGGCGTATCAAATTCATTGCGCCGGACGGCATTGACATTTTTTACCGCTTATCGGTCCGACGCGCGCCGCATCGAATCAAACATTCGTTCGCTCCGGGGTTGCCCTGATTTGCCCGCGGCCCGCTGGCCCTTAGCCTAGACCGCAAGGAGACAAGCATGAAGAAAACATTCAAGGCCGTCGTATTCGCACTCGTCGCGTACCTCGTCGCCGATCGCGCCATGCTTCACGCGCAGGGACACGACATCGGCGCGGCCTCGTGTGCCCAGAGCGCCGCGCAAGTCGAATTCGACGCCCTGAGCAAGGGTTTCAGTCATGCCGCCGCGAGCAGCCAGCGCGACGCATTCAGGTCGCAATGCCTCGTGTCGGGCCGCTCGCAGCCTGGCGAGGCCGTGGCGATGCGGTGAAACGGCAGCCCGTTCACGCGGGCTTGCGCGGACAGTCGCCGCCTCAGTTCAGCTTCACCGTGGGCCGCACGCGTTCGCGCAGCCATTGGCTCGCGGCATACATCACGGCTCGCTTGACACCCGTGAGACCCATGATGTGCCGGCGATACAGATGCCGGTAGCACGACGCCGCGAACCATCCGTCGATGAAAAGCGGCTGCCGCAGCAACTCGCTCATCAGCGCGCCGGCCGCGCCCGCGCGTCCGAAGGAAATGAGCGTGCCTTGATCGCGATAGGAGAAAAGCGGCACGGCGCAATCGTCGAGGCGGCGCGCGAGCGCATCGGCGAGATAGACGGCCTGCTGCCAGGCGGCCTGCGCGCGCGGCGGCACGAGCGCGTCGCCTTTCGATGCGGCGCACGCGGCGCAGTCGCCCATCGCGTAGATGCCCGAGCCGGGTTCGACCTGCAGCGTTGCATCGACGATGACCTGCCCGAGCCTGTTCAACGGCAGTCCTTCGAGCGTGCGCAGCACGGGCGGCCCTTCCACGCCCGCGGCCCAGATCGTGATGTCGCTGGCGAGCGTTTCGCCGTCCACGGTTGAAACGGCATTCGCATCGACCGCGCGCACACGGCAGCCCAGCCGAACCTCGACGCCGAGCCCGGCGAGCACGTCCTGGGCGCGCGCCGAAATGCGCTCGGGCAGCGCGGGCAGCACGCGCGGCGCGCCTTCCAGCAGGCGAATGCGGATGTCACGCGCCGGATCGAGCGAGGCGAGGTGATAGTCGCGCAACATTTCGGCCGAGCCACGCAGCGCGGCGGCCAGTTCGACGCCGGTCGCGCCGCCGCCGATCACCGTCACCGAAACAGGTGTCGCGCTCGCGCCGGGCGTCGCTTGCCGCGCGTGACTCGAGCGCAGCAGGCTCGACAGCAGACGCCGCCTGAACGTCTCTGCCTGCTCCACCGTCTCAAGCGTCAATGCGTGCCGTTCGGCGCCCGGAATCGAGAAGAAGTTCGTCACGCTGCCGAGCGCGAGCACGAGCGTATCGAATGCGAGCGTTCGCTTCGGCAGGAGCGGACGTCCGTCGATATCGGTCGTCTCGTCGATGACGATCTCGCGGCGGCCGCGATCGATGCTCGCGAGCGCGCCCTGCTCGAAGCGGAAGTGATTCCACTTCGCATGCGCGGCGTAATCGATCTGATGGCTCGACGCGTCGATCTGGCCTGATGCGACTTCGTGCAGAAGCGGCTTCCAGAAGTGTGTCGGGAAACGGTCGATGAGGATCACTTCGGCGCGGCGCCGCTTGCCGACGCCATTGCCCAGACGCGTCGCGAGCTCCAGCCCGGCGGCCCCGCCGCCCACGACGACGATGCGATGGGGCGAATCGACCTGCTGTTGCGCATACGGATTCAACATCATGGACCTCCCGGGAGTGCTGTGGATGCTTGACGACCTCGTTGGAAAAAATATAAGGTCGCGAAAACATTTGCGCCATTGAGTAATTATCGCCGACTCATAAGTTTTCACTAATGTTAAAGACGACGACTTTCCGCCAGTTGCGCACGCTGCAGACCGTTGCGCGCGTGGGCAGCATCTCGGGCGCCGCCGACGAACTGCATCTCACCCAGCCGGCGGTGTCGCTGCAGATTTCGCTGCTGGGCGAGGCGGCCGGCACCCCGCTCTTGCGCAGGGTAGGGCGCGAGGTGCAGTTGACGGCCGCGGGCGAAGTGATGGCGCGTTATGCGAACGAGATTCTGAGCCTGTGGAATGAAGCCGGCGAAGAAGTGGCGGCGCTGCGCGGCGAGCTGGGCGGCACGCTGCGCATCGGCGCGATCACGACGGCGGAGTATCTCGTGCCGCCGCTGCTCGTGCGCTTCACGAAAGACCGGCCCGGCGTGAAGCTGCAGTTCCGCATCGGCAATCGCGATGACATCGTGCGCATGCTCGCGACGAATGAAATCGATCTCGCGATCATGGGACGTCAGCCGCGCGAATTGCGCACGAACGCGGCGGCATTCGCGAAGCATCCGATGGCGTTCGTCGCCGCGCCGTCGCATCCGCTCATGCACGCCAGGCGCCTGAGCCTGACCGATGTCGAATCGGCGAATCTGCTCGTCCGGGAGCGCGGCTCGGGCACGCGTGTCGCGATCGAAGGGCTTTTCAAGGAAGCGGGATTGAAGCTGCATGCCGCATCGGAGCTATCGAGCAACGAGGCGATCAAGCAGCTCGTCGAAGCGGGACTCGGCGTCGCGTTTCTTTCGCTGCACGCGTGCGCGCTCGAGATGCAGGCGGGCTTGCTCGCGACGCTGCCCGTGCCATCTACGCCGATCGAGCGGGCGTGGCATGTGGTGCATATGTCGGAGCGGCGCCTGCCTCAGGTCGCCAATGCATTCAGGGAGTTTCTGATGCAGTCGGGGGCGGCTGTAGCGGGCCTGACTGCGCCGCCGGAGATGCACAAGGCACGTTCGGGACGCAAGGAACAGAAGAAAACGGAAGTCGTCGCCGATGCGACTGGTGCCCAGGGCGGGACTCGAACCCGCACGCCTCGCGGCGCTACCCCCTCAAGATAGTGCGTCTACCAATTCCGCCACCTGGGCAAAGGGGACCGAATTCTAGCGGGAAAATCCGCAGATGCGAAGTACCTTCGTGCGTCACATGGGCACCCGATGATCAAGACGACGCTACTACAATAGCCAGCGGAGCAAGTGCCACGTCCGATTCGCCTGAATAATCATTTCGCTTCGCCCACATCGGGAGCGTCCATGTTCGGCAACACCTTGCGTTTCGAAGTCGGACCGGACTGGCAAGTCCACGTCGCCACCGAGAGCTGGCTCGTCGCGACACTGCTGGTGGCCGCCCTGCTACTGGCGATCCTGCTGGCGAGCGTGATCTGCTACTACGTGACGCGCTCGATCATGCTCCTGATCGTCGGCCGGCTCGCACGCAAGGAAGGGCGCAAGTGGCTGATCGCGGCGGAGCGTCATCGCGTGTTTCACCGGCTCGCGCCGCTCGTGCCCGCGGCAATCATCTATGCGTCGGCGCCGTTGCTCTCCGGCCTCTCGTTCCCGGTCATTCCTGCGCTCGGCCACCCGCTGGCCATCCTTGCAGCCTGCTACATGGTCTATACGCTCGTGCGCGCGGCGCTCGCGTTGCGCGACAGCATCGACGAGCGATACAGCCACTTTCCTTCCGCGAGCGAACGGCCGATCAAGAGCTTTCTGCAAATCGCGACCATCGTCGTATATCTGGTCGCGCTGATCGCGGTGGTGTCGTTGCTGCTGGAGCGTTCGCCGGTTTATCTGCTCACCGGTCTCTCGGCCGTCACGGCGCTGCTCATCATCATCTTTCGCGACTCGCTCCTCGGCTTCGTCGCCAGCATTCAGCTCGCGGCCTACGACATGCTGCGCGTGGGCGACTGGATCGAAGTGCCGGGATTCGTCGCCGATGGCATCGTGATCGACATCGCGCTGAACACGATCAAGGTGCGCAACTTCGACAACACGGTCGTCATGCTGCCGAGCCAGCTTCTCCTGACCAACAGCGTGAAGAACTGGCGCGGCATGATCGCGTCCGGCGGGCGGCGCCTGCGGCACGCGATTCACTTCGATGTGGATACCATCCGCTTCCCCGACGATGCCTTGCTCGCGCGGCTGCGCGAATCATTCGAACGACCGCTCGCGATGCCCGAAGGCGAGCGCCGCACGAACCTCGGCTTGTACAGGCTCTATCTCAGCGGATATTTCCGTGAGCATCCGGCCGTGCGCCGTGACATGCCGCTCGTGATTCGCCAGGTGCAGTCGACGGCGCCCATCGTCGCGCTGGAGATTTGCGTGTTTATCGACGAGATACGTTGGGAGCGATACGAAAGCCTGCTGTCGGACATGCTCGATCACGCTTATGGCGTCGTGCCGCTCTTCGGCCTGCGCTGCTGGCAGCGCGAGCGCGCGTCGGCAGCGGCGTCATGACGACGCTCAAAGCGTGCTCGCATGATCGACGCGGTGCTTGGGCACCGCTTTCAACAAAGCCAGCACGCGCCGCGCGTCGTCGAGTTCCTTCTTCATCTCGTCGATGAGCCACCGCGCCACCGCGCGCGTGCTCTCCGACGGATTCGACGAGCGAAATTCGAGCACGTAATTGGAGCCCGTTTCGATATAGCGATCCCACGCGGGAATGACCTTGCCCTCGTTGAGCGGCGCCGCGACCGCGAGCAGCCAGCCGAGCACGACGCCCTGGCCGAGCATCGCGCATTGCACGGCAAGTCCCGGGTCGGTGTGATGCACCGCTTCGCCGATGCCTTTCTCCGAGAGTCCCGTCGCCCGATGAAAATCAGCCCATGAGAGCGTGGTCACGTCGAGATGAATGTAGGCGTGACCGTCGATGCTCTTCGGTGCATCGAGCGGACCGAACTGCGCCAGATAGTTCGAACTACAGACGGGCACGATGATCTCCGGACACAGCAGAAGCGGGTCCTTGTCCGAACCCGGACCATGCAGCCGGATGCCGAGGTCCGCATCTTCGAGCGGTCCATACAACCGTCCCGCCATCACCTGCAAGCGCAGATTGACGGAAGGAAACGCACGGCGAAACTCGGCGTATCGGGGCAGGAGCCATAACGCGGCGAAACCGCTTGCGAGCGATAGCGTGACGATCTCGCCTTGCGCGTGGTCGCGCTTGAGCTCCTCGATGGTGTCGCCGATCTGCCCGAAGCCGGAAGCCACGGCGTGCTGCAATGTTGCACCGCGATCGGTCAGGGTTAGCCCTAGCTTCGTGCGCTCGAAGAGCCTGAAGCCGAGCGCGTCTTCAAGCCGCGCCACCATGCGGCTCACCGCGACGGGCGTTACGTTGAGTTCGCCGGCGGCCTTGGTGAAGCTCAGCAGCCGCGCGGATGTTTCGAAAACGACCAGTGCCTGAAGCGAGGGAAGTCGCAGACTCATACAACACCATGTTATGGGGCATGCATCGATTTGTAATTTGACGGCGCATATTGACCTCCTTACCTTGAGTCCGACGCTCACTTCATCTGGCAGGCCATGACTACTGCTTCGTCGGACCCGTTGCTTCAGCCATTCGCACTCAGGCATCTCGTGTTCAAAAATCGTGTGATGAGCACGAGTCACGCAAGCCGTCTGACGCGCGACGAATTCCCGCAGGAGGTCTATCAACGGTATCACGAGGAAAAGGCGAAAGGGGGTATCGCGCTGACGATGTTCGGCGGGTCGTCGAACGTCAGCCTCGACAGTCCGAACACGTTCCAGCAGATCAACGTCGGAACCGACGCCGTGGTGCCGCATCTGCGGCGCTTTTCCGATCGCATCCACACGCACGGCGCGGCGCTCATGTGCCAGATCACGCATCTCGGGCGGCGCGGCGATGCGTACACGGAGCCGTGGCTGCCGATGATCGCTCCATCGGCCGTGCGTGAAACGCTGCACCGCGCCATGCCGCAAGCAATCCACGACGCGGACATCAAACGCGTGATCCGCGATTTCGGCCTCGCGGCGAAGCGCTGCCGCGATGGCGGCCTCGACGGCATCGAATCGCATGCGGGCGGTCATCTCATCGGCCAGTTCATGGACCCGACCGTGAACCTGCGCACCGACAAATACGGCGGCTCGACGGCGAATCGCGTGCGCTTCGCGATTGAGGTTCACGAGGAGATTCGCAAGCAGGTGGGCGATGATTTCATCGTCGGCTTTCGCTTCGCGCTCGAAGACGGATGCAGCTTCGAGGAAGGGCTGGAGATGTCGCGCATTCTGCAAGGCACGGGCCTTTTCGACTTCTTCAACGTCACGTTCGGGCGCATGGACACGAAGATGTCGCTCGCGGTCAATTCCATGCCGGGGATGTTCGTGCCGTCCGCGCCGTGGCTGCCGAAAGCCGCCGCATTCAAGCGCGCAGTCGATCTGCCCGTGTTTCATGCAGCGAAGATCGCCGATCTCGCCACCGCGCGCTACGCGATCCGCGAAGGCCTGCTCGACATGGTCGGCATGACGCGCGCGCATATCGCGGAGCCGCATCTCGTGAAGCTCGTCGCAGCGGGCAAGGAGGACGAGGCGCGGCCGTGCGTCGGCGCATCGTTTTGCCGCAACTTCCGCGCGACGTGCATCCATAATCCGGCGACGTCGCGCGAGACCTATCTCACGCATGACATACCCGAAGCCGCGCGGAAGAAGCGCGTGCTCATCGTAGGCGCGGGACCGGCGGGTCTCGAAGCTGCGCGCATCTGCGCGACGCGCGGCCATCACGTCACCGTGCTCGAAGCGAACTCGACGGCGGGCGGACAGATGCTGCTGGCGGCGACGGGAAGCTGGCGGCGCGACCTCATCGGCATCGTGGACTGGCGCGTGGCGCAGATCGAAAAGCTCGGCGTAGACGTGCGCTATAACCACTACGCCGAACTGAGCGACGTGCTCGATCATGGCGCGGATGTCGTCATCATCGCGACGGGCGGTCTGCCCAATCTCGATGCGCTGCCGGGCGGCGAGCTGTGCAAGTCGGTCTTCGACGCGCTCACGGACACGCCGCCGCGCGAAGGCAGCGTGCTCGTGTACGACGGCACCGGCCGCCACAACGCTTATCTGTGCGCGGAGCGTTATGTCGATGCGGGCCTCGATGTATCGCTCGCGCTCATCGACAGCATGCCGGCGCAGGAAACCGGCGGCCGCGGCGACGATCAGGTCTGGATGCGCAATATCGCGCGCTGGGACGTGCCCGTGCGCACGAACATCGAGCTCATCGAAGTGAGCACGTCCGATACCGGCAAGCGCCGGGCCGTGTTCCGTCATCACCTGACGAATGATCTCGTGGAGATGGAAGCGGATCATGTCGTCGTCGAGCGCGGCATGCTCGCAGTCGATGATCTGTTCGAGGCGACGCGCATGTATTCCGTCAACGACGGCTACACCGATCTCGAAGCGTTCGCCACGGGCAAGCCGCAGCCCGAAGTGCAGAAGGGCGAAGAAGGACAGTTCCATCTTTACCGCATTGGCGACGCGAGCGCGTCGCGCGACATTCACACGGCCATCTACGACGCCTGCAGGCTATGCCTCGCGCTGTGAAGGCCGGTTGCATCGTATCCGCCATACCATCCGCATAACGACATGACCGAGCGAGGCTGACCATGATATTGCCGAAGGAACTCGTAGTCGCCGATCCTGGCCGCCGCAAGGCGATGAAGACGCTGGCCGCCGCGGGCGCGGCGACGCTCATCCTGCCGGGCGCATCGTCACTCGCGTTCGCCGCGACGCAGCCCGCGCCGCAACGCGGCGGACGCATCCGCGTGGCGCTGGCGAACCAGTCGCTCATGGATTCGCTCGATCCCGCGAAGGGCACGCATACCGGCGACTATTCACGCGCGTACATGTTCTATAGCGGCCTCACCGAACTCGACGCCGACTTCAAGACGCAGAACGCGCTCGCGGAAAAGCTCGAATCCGACGACTTCGTGAAATGGACCGTCACGCTTCGGCCCAACGTGCATTTCCACGACGGCAAGCCCTTCACATCCGACGATGTCGTTTTTTCGCTGATGCGCCACAAGGATCCGGCGACGGCATCGAAGGCGAAGTCGATCGTCGATGGCATCAGCTCGGTCAAGGCGGCGGGGCCGCTGAAGGTCGAGATCACGTTGACCGAGCCGAACGTCGACCTTCCCGCGCTGCTCGCGATTCCGCATCTGGTGATCGTCGCCGCGAATACGACGGACTTCTCCAAAGGGAACGGCACGGGCCCGTTCACGTGCAAGGAGTTCACGCCGGCGCAGCGCTGCATCGGCGCGCGCAACCCGAACTTCTGGAAGCCGGGGCGCCCGTATCTCGACGAAGTGGAGATCATCGGCATCGGCGACGACGCGGCGCGCACCAATGCGCTGCTCGCGGGCGACGTGCAGCTCATCTCGCCGCTGCCCGCGCGCGATGTCGATCGCGTCAAGCAGACAGGCAAGGTGACGGTGCTCGAAAGTCCGTCGCAGCTTTACTCGGACCTCGCCTTGCGGCAGGACATGCTGCCGACGAAGAGCGCGGACTTCAACGAGGGCGTCAAGTATCTGCACGACCGGCAGCGCATCGTGAACGTGATGCTGCGCGGCCACGGCACGCTTGCGAACGATCATCCGGTGCCGGAGTGGCATCCGTACTTCATGAAGGGATTGCCGCAGCGCACGTTCGATCCGGACAAGGCGCAGTTCCACTTCAAGAAGGCCGGCACGCCAGGCGCGCGTGCGGAGATCATCGCGCCGCCATCGGTCGAAACCGCGCTCGACTCCGCCATGATGATTCAGCAGGCCGCGAAGCAGGCGGGCGTCGATATCAACGTGCGCCGCGTGCCCGCCGACGGTTACTGGACGACGTACTGGATGAAGTATCCGATGACCTACGGCTCCATCCTGCCGCGCCCGACGCTCGACCTGCTGTACACGCAGTTCTTCCGCTCGAATGCGAACTGGAACGAGTCGGGATGGAAGAACGAGCAGTTCGATCAGTTGCTGACCCAGGCGCGCCGCGAGCGCGACGAAGCGAAGCGCAAGCAGATGTACGGCGACATGCAGACGATCATCTACGAGAAGAACAGTCTCGTGATTCCCGCATTCATCAACTTCATCGACGCACAGAGCTCGACCTTGCGCGGATTGAAGGGCACGCCTTCGGGGCGCGTGATGGGCTATCGGTTCGCGGAGTTCGCGTGGCTGGACAAGGCGTGAAAGCCGCTTCCGCCGATGTCTGCGCGCACGCGACTACCACACCGCCTGACTCGTCAGCGCGAACTGCGTGAGCGTGGCATCGGCGGCGGGCACGCCGTTCAACGCCATCTGCTCGATGGTATCGACGAGCGGCAGCCCGAGCCCTTCGAGCCACGAGGAAAGCCCGTATCGCAAGGGCGTATCGACGCGCACGAACATGCCCGCGTTCAGCGCGAGCCAGTAACTGATCAACGCCTTGGCGCGGCTCTGATCCGGCGATTCGGGTGCGATCACCGGACCGATCACATGTCCGTCGCCGAAACGCCGGAAGAGCGCGAATCCGATCAGCTCGCCGTCGCGATCGAGCGCGATGCCGCTCGCGACATCGAGCAGTTGCGGAAGCAGCGCCGAGCGGTCCAGCCCGCTCGCGCGCGATGCCAGTTCGGCGAGACGCGGCGTGTCCTTCGCGCCGATCGGACGCAGCCGCTCGCCGGGCGGCAGCGAAACCAGCGGCGGTTGAAACGCCGCACCCTGATGCTGTTGAATCGTGTCGATGCGCGTGAAGCCCCGTTGCTCGCACAGCGGCCTGCCTTCGTTCGATGCGTGAATCAGGAGCGTGCGCGAGCCGAGCTTCGCCGTCAGCCGGTCGAGCAGCGCGCGTCCGATGCCCTGCCGTTGATGTTCCGGCGACACGATGAACATGCCGAGCGTCGCGGCGTTCGCGCCGAACGGAAAGGCGAGCGCCGTGCCGACGAGCGCGCCCGCCGGATCGACGGCGGCGAGGCCGTCGCCGAGACGCGCCGCGAAGCGCCAGTCGTCCGCGCGATGCCGCCATTTGACGGAGGCCGACAGCGCGTGCGCCGCGGGAATATCGTCGAGCGTGAAAGCCCGGTATTCGACCACATTGTTATTGCTCGAGTCGGGCACGCCGGCCTCCTGACCTTGAATACATTTATCGCAACTTTGACACCGCAGCGCGCGCGTGGCTAGGACGATCTTCCTGTCACGCATGGTGCATGGACCGGCGCATGTGGTGCAACGCAAAACCACGGGTTATCGCCGCAAGAACGCGCATGCTGTGCTGTATCGGCAATTTTGTCGGCGAAATATGCCGGTGCTCCGGTCCTACGATGAAGCCATGTCAACGCAGCATCACGGAAGAGGACTCACGCATATGGACCGGTTCGATCCTGCCAGCATCGTCATCAGGAGCGGGCATTTCATCGGCGGCGAATTGATCGATGCGGGCGCGTCGCGCATCGAGGTCGCGCGGCCATCGGATGGCGTCGCGTATGCATCGGTGCCTGTCGCCGATGACGCGATGATCGACTACGCCGTGCAGAACGCGTTCAGCGCGTTCAAGAAGAGCGACTGGGCACGCCGCGCGCCGCGCGAGCGAGCGCGAGTATTGCGCAAATTCGCCGATCTCGTCGCCGCCGATGCCGCCACACTCGCGCCGCTCGAAGCGCTCGGCTCGACGCGCCCCGTGCGAGATGCGTACCACTGGGACGTGCCGTTCACCGCCGAAAGCATCCGCTTCTATGCGGAGCTTGCCGACAAGATCGGCGGCGATGTCGCGGCGACCGATCATCGGCATCTGGGCATGACGATAGCGGAGCCTTACGGCGTGATCGGCGCGATCGCGCCGTGGAACTTTCCGCTCGTGATGGGCATCTGGAAGGCCGCGCCCGCGCTCGCGGCGGGCAACGCGGTGGTGCTGAAGCCTTCGGAGATGACGCCGTTTTCCACGCTGCGTCTCGCCGAGCTCGCACTGGAAGCGGGCGTGCCGCCGGGCATCTTCAACGTCGTTCAGGGCGATGGCCGCACGACCGGCGACGCGCTCGTGCGTCATCCGCGCATCGGCAAAGTGACGTTCACGGGATCGACACGCACCGGCGCCGCGATCATGGCCGCATGCGCCGAAACCGGCACGAAGCCGGTCACGCTGGAACTGGGCGGCAAAAGTCCGCAGATCGTGTTCGCGGATGCACCGCGCATCGATGATGTAGCGCGGCGCATTGCCGGCGCGATCACGGGCAATGCCGGACAAGTGTGCGTTGCGGGTTCGCGGCTTCTCGTGCAGCGCGCAATCGCCGGCGAGCTGACCGATCGCATCGCGCAGGCATTCGGCGAACTCAAAGCCGGCGCGACGTGGGCCGCGGGCACGACGCTGCCGCCGATCATCTCCGAGCCGCAGGCGCTACGTATCGACGCGATCGTTCAACGCAGCATCGCGGGCGGCGCGACCTTGCGTTGCGGCGCAAAGCGCGCGGATGCGGCGACGCCGGGCGCGTTCTACGCGCCGACCTTGTTATGCGATGTCACGCAGGACAACGACGCCGTGCGCAGCGAAATCTTCGGCCCCGTGCTCACCGTGCAGTCTTTCGATACGGAAGAAGAAGCGCTCGAACTCGCGGCGCATCCTAAATACGGTCTCGCCGCGGGCGTGCATACGGCGGACATCGGGCGGGCTTTGCGGATGGTGCGCGGCATCGAGGCGGGCACCGTCTGGGTGAACCGCTATGGCCGCACGAGCGACTTCGTGCTTCCGACCGGCGGCTACAAGCGCTCGGGTATCGGCAAGGACCTCGGACGGCAGGCTTATGAAGCGAATCTGCGCTTCAAGAGCGTGCTCATCGATACGGAAGGATGAGGCGCACAAGACATGCACGATCGTGCAAAAAAGGCGCCGCATTTTCTGCTGTGGCGATGCCTCAAAACGCATGACTTATGTCGCCGCGAGGCACGCATTCGACGCCATCAGTCATTTTTGCACTGTTTAAATTTTCATCAACACATCGCTGTTTCTTGTTTTCACCACTGAACTCCGGACGGGTTCATCACACGACAGGATTGACACCATGATCGATTTCGAGCCGAAGTACATCACGTTCGACTGCTACGGCACGCTGACGAAATTCCGCATGGCCGATATGGCCCGCGAGATGTACGGCGACCGCCTGCAAGGCGACGACCTCGAACAATTCGTGAAGTTCTTCGCGGGCTATCGCCGCGACGAAGTGCTCGGCGCGTGGAAGCCGTATCGCGACGTGATCGTCAACTCCGTGCGCCGCACGTGCGAACGCACGAACGTCGCATTCGATGAAGCGGAAGCCGAAAAGTTTTACCTCGCCGTGCCGACCTGGGGCCCGCATCCGGACGTGCCGGAAGGCCTCTCGCGGCTCGCTACGAAGTACAAGCTCGTGATTCTGTCGAACGCATCGAACGATCAGATCCAGAGCAACGTCGACAAGCTCGGCGCGCCGTTCCATCGCGTATTCACGGCGCAGCAGGCGCAATCGTACAAGCCGCGCATGCAGGGCTTCGAATACATGTTCGATCAGTTGAACTGCAATCCGGAGGACGTGCTGCATGTGTCGTCGAGCCTGCGTTACGACCTGATGACCGCGCACGACATGGGCATCAAGCACAAGGCGTTCGTGAAGCGCGGCCATGAGCCGGGCACGCCGTACTACGAGTATTACGAAGTGGACACCATCGGCGATCTCGCCACGCAACTCGGTCTGTAAAGAAAGCCACTTCCACGCGAGCAATGCCGATGAAACTCGACTCCTACTGGCTCGACACCGCGCCCGCGATGATCCCGACGTGCGAAGGCCCGGCCGATGGCCAGGCCGATGTCGCCGTGATCGGCGGCGGGTTCACGGGCTTGTCGGCGGCGCTCGCGTTGGGCAGGCGCGGCGCGGGCGTCGTCGTGCTCGATGCCGGGCGCGTGGGCGGCGGCGCGTCGGGGCGCAACGGCGGTCAGTGCAATACGGGCGTCGCGCAGGACTATGCGGCGCTGCGCGCGCAACTCGGCGTCGAACGGGCGCAAGGCTGTTATCGCGCGTATGCGGCGGCGGTGGACACCGTCGAGCGTCTGATCCGCGAAGAGAACATCGATTGCGACTATCTCGCGTCCGGCAAGCTGAAGCTCGCCGCGAAGCCGCATCATCTCGACCATATCGCGAAGACCGCCGAGCTGATCCGGCGTGAAGTCGATCCGGACATCGATCTGCTCGATCGCGCGCAGGTCCGCAACGAAGTGCAGTCCGATGCCTTTTACGGCGGCTTGCTGCAGCGTCATGGCGGGCAGATGCATATGGGCAAGTTCGCCGCCGGGCTTGCGCAGGCAGCGGTCAGGCAAGGCGCGCGTCTCTACGAGCACGCGGAAGTCACGGGAATCACGAAGGAAGGCGGCGCATATCGAATCGATTCCAGGCGCGGCGCCTTGCACGCGAAGCAGGTGCTGATCGCGACGGGCCCGTCGAAGCACGGCCCGTTCTCGTGGTATCGGCGCAGACTCGCGCCCGTGGGTTCGTTCATCATCGTGACGGAGCCGCTGCCTGCGGACCAACTGCAACGGCTGCTGCCGAACCGGCGTTCGTACACGACGAGCCGCCTGATGCACAACTATTTTCGCGTGACGCCCGATGCGCGTCTCCTGCTCGGCGGGCGCGCACGCTTCACCGCATCCGAGCGCCCATCGGATGCGAAGAGCGGCCGCATTCTGCAAGCGAATCTCGCAGCGATCTTCCCGAGCCTGGCCAACGTGCGCATCGACTATTGCTGGGGCGGTCTCGTCGATATCACTGCGGATCGTTTGCCGCGCGCGGGCCAGCACGACGGCATCTATTTCTCGATGGGCTACAGCGGCCACGGCACGCAGATGTCGACGCACATGGGCCAGATCATGGCCGACGTGATGAACGGCCACGCCGATGCGAACCCGTGGCGCGATTTCGACTGGCCCGCGATTCCGGGTCATACGGGCAAGCCGTGGTTCTTACCGCTCGTCGGCGCGTATTACTCGATCAAAGACGTGTTCTATTGAAGCATCGAAGCAAAGACAGGCGGCCAGCATTCAATCAAAGAGCCGTCGAACATTCACAGTCCCTATCGCGGAGAAGTTCATGAGCATCGACACATCGCCTGAAGCACTTGTCCATGCCGATGCCGGCAAACGGCTCGAAGAACTGACGCGCCGCGGCGCGTCGCGGCGCAACGTCCTTCGCGCGATGGCCGCGGGCGGCTTGCTGTCAGTGACAGGCGCGGGGCTGCTGAGCGCAAGCGGCGCGGCTTTCGCGCAGGACAAGCCGAAGCAGGGCGGACGCATCCGCGTGGCGACGCAGTCGTCGTCGGCCGCCGATACGCTCGATCCCGCCAAGGGCGCGCTCGGCACGGACTACGCCCGCGCGTTCATGTTCTATAGCGGCCTGACCGAACTCGACAATCATCTCGGCGCGAAGATGGCGCTCGCCGAGTCGCTCGAAACGAAAGACGCGACCGTATGGGTCGTGAAGCTGCGCAACGGCGTGCAGTTCCACGACGGCAAAGCGCTCGCGCCGCAGGATGTCATCTATTCGCTGATGCGTCATAAAGACCCGGCTGTCGCCTCGAAGGCGAAGACGCTCGCCGATCAGTTCAAGGAGATCAAGGCGACCGGCCCGAACGAACTGACCATCACGCTGACGGGTGCGAACGCGGACCTGCCCGTGATTCTCGCGGACTCGCATTTCCTCATCATCAAAGACGGCACGACAGACTTCAAGACCGCCGTCGGCACGGGCCCGTTCAAGCTGAAGGAGTTCTCGCCGGGCGTGCGCACCGTGGGCGTACGCAACGAGAAGTACTGGAAGCCGGGCATGCCGCATCTGGATGAAGTGGAACTCATCGGCATCGCGGATGAACCCGCGCGCGTGAACGCGCTCATGTCCGGCGACGTGCAGCTCATCAACGCGGTGAGCGCGCGTTCGACCGAGCGCATCAAGGGCACGCCGGGTTTCGCGGTGCTGGAAACGAAGACAGGCCAGTACACCGACCTCATCATGCGCGACGACGGCGGCATCACGGGCAACGCGGATTTTCGTCGCGGCATGACGTATCTCATGGACCGCGAGCAGATGCGCAAGACGATCTTCCGCGGCTATGGCGCGATCGGCAACGATCAGCCGATCGATCCGAGCAACAAGTACTACATGTCGGGCCTGCCGCAACGCGCGTTCGATCCCGACAAGGCCAAGTTCCACTTCCAGAAGGCGAAGGTCGGCAACACGCCGATCCAGCTGTACGCATCGCCGGCGGCGGAAGGCTCCGTCGAAATGGCCGTGCTGATGCAGCAGGTCGCGCCGCAGGCCGGCATCAATCTGCAAGTCGTGCGCGTGCCATCCGATGGCTACTGGTCGAACCACTGGATGAAGCATCCGCTCGGCTTCGGCAACATCAATGCGCGCCCGAGCGCGGATGTGATCTTCACGCAGTTCTTCAAGTCCGACGCGCCGTGGAACGAAGCGAACTGGAAGAGCGCGCAGTTCGACCAGATGCTCGTCGCCGCGCGCGGCGAACCGGACGAAGCGAAGCGCAAGAAGATCTACGGCGACATGCAGGAGCTCGTGCATACGGATGGCGGCATCGGCATTCCGATGTTCCAGAGCTCGCTCGATGCGCACAGCGCGAAGCTCAAGGGTCTTGGCGGCATTCCGCTCGCGGGTCTGATGGGCTGGATGTTCGCCGAAAACGTGTGGCTCGAAGCATGAGCGTGATTTGACAGCGGACGCGCGCCGGCTTGAAGCGGCGGCGCGCGAAGTCAACCCTTCAACGAGAGGCGATATCCGATGAAAGTTCATGCGCAACGACTCGTCGCCGCGCGCCTCGGCCTCGCGCTGCTCACGCTCTTGATCGTGTCGATGGTGGTGTTCGGCATCACCGGACTGTTGCCTGGCGATGCCGCGCAACAGGCGCTCGGTCAGGCGGCGACGCCCGAGCAGGTGACGGCGCTGCGGCATCAGTTCGGTCTCGATCAACCCGCGCTCACGCGCTATGTTCAATGGCTCGTGCATGTGATGACGGGCAACTTCGGCACGTCGCTGTCGAACAATCTGCCGGTCAGCGAACTGATTTCGACGCGTCTGCCGAATTCGCTCGTGCTCGCGGGATTGACCGCTCTCGTGTCCGTGCCGCTCGCGCTCGTGATCGGCATTGCATCGGCGATGTATCGCGGCTCGCTCGTCGATCGCGTGCTCAATGTGCTCACGCTGTCGACCGTCGCCGTGCCCGAGTTTCTCGTCGCGACCATCGCCGTGCTGATCTTCGCCGTGAAGCTGCGCTGGCTGCCCGCGTTGTCGTATTTGTCGGATGTGTCGTCGTTCGGCGGCCTGGTGCGCACGTATGCGATGCCGGTGATGACGCTCTGCTGCGTGATCGTTGCGCAGATGGCGCGCATGACGCGTGCGGCCGTGCTCGATCAACTGAATGCGTCGTATGTGGAAATGGCCTTTCTGAAGGGCGCAACGCCCATGCGTGTCGTCTTGCGGCATGTGTTGCCGAACACCATTGGACCGATTGCCAACGCGGTCGCGCTTTCGCTGTCGTATCTCTTCGGCGGCGTGGTGATCGTCGAATCGATCTTCAACTATCCCGGTCTCGCGAGCCTGATGGTCGATGCCGTCACCAATCGCGACATGCCGCTCGTGCAGGGCTGCGTGATGGTCTTCTGCGCGGCCTATCTCGCGCTCGTGCTCATTGCCGATCTGGCTCAGATCGTCTCCAACCCGAGGCTGCGTCAACGATGAACCGGAACGTCTCTTCTCACGCCACGACCGTGCTATACGAGCAGCCTCCCGCCGATGCGCCGCAGGAACAGGCGCCCGTCGTCAAGCGCAGCATGCCGAAGCGCCTCGTCGATCGCTTCTCCGTGCTGGGGCTCGTCGGTCTTTTCATCGTCGTGTTCTGGCTAGCGGTTGCATTCATCGGGCCGGTCATCGCGCCGTATAAAGGCGGCGCGTTCACGTCGACGGAAGTCTTCGGCTCGTATAGCCCGGCGCATTTGCTCGGCACCGACTATCTCGGCCGCGACATGCTGAGCCGCATTCTCTACGGCACGCAATACACGGTGGGTCTCGCACTCGCATCGACGGTGGCGGCGAGCGTCATCGGCACGTTCTTCGGTCTCATCGCCGCCGTGTCGGGGCGCTGGGTCGATGAAGTGCTGAGCCGCCTCTTCGATGCGCTCATTTCCATCCCGAGCAAGATTCTCGCGCTCGTCGTGATCGCGGCGTTCGGCTCATCCATTCCGATGCTGATGATGGTCGCCGCGCTCGCCTACATTCCCGGGGCATTCCGCATTTCGCGCTCGCTCGCGGTGAACATCATGACGCTCGAATATGTGCAGGTGGCGAAGGCGCGCGGCGAGAAACTCTTCTATATCGCGCGCGTGGAAGTGCTGCCCAACATGATTCATCCGATGCTCGCGGACTTCGGCCTGCGCTTCGTGTTCATCGTGCTGCTGCTCTCGGGGCTGAGCTTCCTTGGCCTCGGCGTGCAGCCGCCGAATGCGGACTGGGGCTCGCTCGTGCGCGAGAACATCGGCGGACTCTCGGAAGGCGCGCCCGCGGTGCTGATGCCCGCGGTGGCGATCGCGACGCTGACCGTCGGTGTGAATCTGCTTATCGACAGCCTGCGTCGTCATGGCGCGCGTTCGCATGGAGGCGCTCAGTGAATACGGCAACGAGCACGAACATGATCGAAGTGAAAGGCTTGCGCGTCGTCGCGGGCGTGACGCCCGATCCGGTCGTCGAGATCGTGAGAGGCGTGGATTTCACGGTGAAGAAGGGCGAAGTGCTCGCGCTGATCGGCGAGTCGGGTTCGGGCAAGACGACGATCGCGCTCGCGCTGCTCGGCTATGCGCGCGGCGGATGCGCGATTGCGGGCGGCTCGGTGAAGATCGGCGATACGGATGTATTGTCGCTCGACGCCAGGGGCCGTCGCGCATTGCGTGCACGAACGGTCGCGTATGTCGCGCAGAGCGCATCGGCGGGCTTCAATCCGGCGCGCACGATCATCGATCAGGTCACCGAGCCCGCGCTGCTGCATAAGCTGATGACGCCCGCCGCCGCGCGTGAGAAGGCAATCGGTCTCTTCCGTTCGCTGGCATTGCCGGACCCCGAGACCATCGGCGATCGTTATCCGCATCAGGTGTCGGGCGGTCAGTTGCAGCGGCTCATGGCGGCGATGGCGTTGATCACCGATCCCGCCGTGGTTGTGTTCGACGAACCGACCACCGCGCTCGACGTGACCACGCAGATCGAAGTGCTCGCCGCATTCAAGGGCGTGGTGCGCGAACTGGGCACGACAGCCGTGTACGTGTCGCACGATCTGGCGGTCGTCGCGCAGATGGCGGATCGCATCGTCGTATTGAATGGCGGCCGCGTGCGCGAGAACGGCGCGACCGCGCAAGTGCTCGATGCACCCGCCGACGATTACACGCGTCAACTGCTTGCTGCTACGCGCCGTCCGGAAGCGCAGCTCACGATGCCCGACGAAGCGCGCGACGTGCCGCTGCTCGAAATACGCAACCTGAGCGCGGGCTATGGCCGTATCGATGCGAACGGCGTGCCCGCCGTGCGCGTGCTCGATGACGTGAGCCTGAAGATCGCGCGCGGCAGCACGCTCGGCGTGATCGGCGAATCCGGCTCGGGCAAGACGACGCTCGCGCGCGTGATCGCGGGCCTCGTCGATCGTGCGCGCGGCGACGTGCTGCTCGATGGCAAGCCCTTGCCCGCGAAGCTGTCGGAGCGCACGCTGGAGCAGTATCGGCGCGTGCAGATAGTGTTTCAGAACGCCGATACCGCGCTGAACCCGAGCCGCACCATCGCCGATATCCTCGCCAGGCCGATGAACTTCTATCACGGCTTGCGCGGCGCGGCTGCGCAAAAGCGCATGCTCGAACTGCTCGATCTGGTGAAGCTGCCCGCATCGATTGCGAAGCGTCAGCCCGGCGGTTTGTCGGGTGGACAGAAGCAGCGCGTGAACCTCGCGCGTGCGCTCGCCGCGAATCCCGAACTCATTCTCTGCGATGAAGTGACGTCTGCGCTCGATACCGTCGTCGGCGCAGCGATCCTCGATCTGCTCGCGGAACTGCGCCGCGAACTGCACGTGTCGTACATGTTCATCAGCCACGACATCTCGACGGTGCGCGCGATCTGCGACGAAGTAATCGTGCTCTATGCGGGCCAGTGCGTCGAAGCGGGCCAGCGCGATGCGCTTTCGCATCCGCCTTATCACCCTTACACGGGCTTGCTCATCGACTCGGTGCCCGCGCTGCGTCCCGGCTGGCTCGATTCGCGCCGCGCGATGGCGCTCGGCGCGTTGCCCGTGCTCGGCCCGGAAAGCGATGCGCCCGAACTGTGCAGCTTCCGTTCGCGTTGTTCGGCGCGCATCGACGGCAAATGCAATGTGACGCCGCCAGCGAGGAAGACCTTGCCGTCGGGCGCGCAGATTTTGTGTCATCACAGCGCGGGCGATCTCTCGCGCATGCAGTCCACAGAAGCGGAGACGGCATGAGCGGACGTTTCGTGAGGGTCGCGGAGAAAGAGCGCAGGACGTTCGGTATCGTCATCGACGGCAGACGTGCGCTCGCGTCCGAAGGCGACACGTTGATGGTCGCGCTGCTCACCTCGCAGGAAGACTTGCGCGATTCCGAGTTCGGCGACGGACGCCGTGCGGGTTTCTGCGTGATGGGCGCATGCCAGGACTGCTGGGTGTGGACGGAAGCCGGCGAGCGCGTGCGCGCGTGCACGACGCCGGCGGTCGAAGGCATGTCCATTGTCACGCGTCTCTCGCAAGCCGAGGAGGGCGTATGGCCGCGACTGTGATCGTGATCGGCGCGGGGCCTGCAGGCGTGCGCGCGGCGCAGGCGCTCGTTGAAGCCGGCTTGCGTCCCGTGGTGATCGACGAAAGCCGGCGCGATGGCGGGCAGATCTATCGTCGTCAGCCGGAAGGATTCACGCGCACCTATGACACCTTGTACGGCACCGAGGCGCAACGCGCGCGTGCGTTGCACGAGGCCTTCGATGCATTGCGCCCGCACATCGACCATATGCCCGATACGCTCGTGTGGAACGTAGCGCCGAACGCGGTGCATGTAGTGAGCGGCACGCATCATCGCGAGCTTGCATTCGATGCGCTCATCATTTGCAGCGGCGCGGCCGATCGCGTGATGCCCGTGCCTGGCTGGCATCACGCGGGAACCTATAGTCTCGGCGGCGCGCAGGTTGCGCTGAAATCGCAGGGCTGCGCGATCGGTTCTCGCGTCGTGATGATGGGCACGGGGCCGCTGCTTTATCTCGTCGCCGCGCAATACGTCAAAGCGGGCGCGACGGTGAGCGCAGTGCTCGATACATCGACTTTTGCGCAACGTCTGCGCGCGTTGCCGCAACTGCTCGCGATTCCATCGACGCTGAAGAAAGGCATCGCGCTGATGGGCATTCTCAAGGATGCGCGCGTGCCGATTCATCGCGGCATTACGCCGGTCGAGGTTCGCGGCACACCTGAGCGTGGCGTTCAAGCCGTGCGCGTGACGCTTGCCGATGGCGCAATGCTCGAAGTCGAATGCGATGCCGTCGCGCTCGGTTATCACCTGCGCTCCGAAACTCAACTCGCCGATCTCGCGGGCTGCGAATTCCGTTTCGATCATGCGTTGCAACAGTGGCTTCCCGTCGCCGATGAAGACGGCCGCAGCAACGTAAGGGGCGTCTATCTCGCGGGAGATGGCGCGCGTGTGCGCGGCGCGGATGCCGCTGAACGCGCGGGACGGCTTGCCGCGCTTGCGGCGATCAAAGACATCGGCATGACCTGCAACGAAGATGAAGCAAACAAATTGCGTACGCAACTAAGCCGCTTCACGCGTTTCGCGGCGGGCTTGCGTACCGCATTCCCGTGGCCCGCGCGATTCGCGGCCACGCTGCCGGACGAAACCATCGTCTGCCGCTGCGAAGCGGTCACCGCCGGCGAGCTGAGGCGCGTCGTGAACGACATGGGCGCGAAGGAAGCGAATCGCGCCAAGGCATTCTCCCGTGTCGGCATGGGCCGATGCCAGGGCCGGTTCTGCGCGCATGCGGGCGCGGAAGTGATCGCCGCGCAAGCACGCGTGCCGCTCGAAGCAGTCGGGCGCCTGCGCGGGCAGGCGCCCGTCAAACCTTTACCGATGGCGCTTGCGCCGCACGAGGACATGGAGACCAGTGAATGATCGAACGCGCCGATGTGATCGTGATCGGCGGCGGCATCGTCGGCACCTCGACCGCTTTCTTTCTGCGCCGACGCAAGCGTTCGGTGATTCTGCTCGAACGCGGTCTGACGGGACAGCAGGCGAGCGGCGTGAACTTCGGCGGCGTGCGTCGCCAAGGCCGCGCGCTCGAACAACTCGCGATGTCGAATCGTGCGCTCGACACATGGCGGCGTTCGCGCGAATTGCTCGGCGAGGACGTCGAGTTCCTGCCGTCGGGGCATACGCGTGTGTGTTATCACGCGCATGACGCGGAATACTTTCATCGCTATGCCGCTGATGCGCGCGCGTATGGCCTCGATCTCGATGTGCTGGAAGGCGCGGCCCTTTTCAGGCGCTTTCCGTTCCTCGGCCGCGATGTGCTCGCCGCATCGATCTCGCCGCTCGATGGCCACGCGAACCCGCGTCTCGCCGCGCCCGCGTTCGGCCGCGCGGCGGCGCGGCTCGGTGCGCGCATCGTCGAGAACACGGAAGTGGTGCGCGTCGAAAAGGAAGCGGGCGGCTTTCGCGTGGAAAGCGCAACGGGCGACGTGTATCGCGCGGAGCAGGTGCTGATCTGCGCGGGCGCGTGGGCCAATGCGCTATCGACGCAGTTCGGCGAGCCTGTGCCGCTCACCGCACGCGGTCCGCAGATGGCCGTGACCGAGCCCGTGCCCTACGTCTTCCAGTTTTCGATGGGCGTGTACACGTCCATCAAAGAAGAGAGCGTGTACTTCCGGCAGATTCCGCGCGGCAATATCGTGCTGGGTGGCGGCCCTCCCGGTCCCGCCGATGCCGGCACGCGGCGCGCATCCGTGCTGCCCGCGAATACGGTCGCACAGATGGCGCAGTTCTGCCGCATGGTGCCCGCGATGCGCCCGCTGCATGTGATTCGCGTATGGAGCGGCGTGGAAAGCTATCTGCCGGATTCGGAGCCGGTGATCGGCCCAAGCACGAAAGCCGATGGTCTTTTCTATGCGTTTGGTTTCAGCGGATCGGGCTTTCAGATCGGGCCGGGCGTCGGCGAAACGCTCGCCGAGTTGCTCGATAGCGGCAGCACGCCAGTCGACCTCACATCGTTTTCCATTGGACGATTTCAGCGCGCTTCGTCGACGCACGCCGAATCGGTCACCTCCGAGACTTCGCCATGAGCCAAGCCAATCTCGTCGACGCGCTCGCTTATATCGAAGCCAATTTCGACAAGACCGTGAGCCTCGCGCAACTCGCCGATCTCTCGGCGCTGAGCGTATCGCGCTTCGCGACCGTGTTTCGCGAGCAATTCGGGCTGTCGCCGTACAAGTACCTGTGCGAGCTGCGTGTGCGGCGCGCGCAGACCTTGTTGCTCGCGGGTGTGCCGGGTTCGGTCGTCGCGACGGAAGTCGGCTTTTTCGATCAGAGTCATCTTGCGCGGCACTTCAAGCGCCTATGCGGCATGACGCCGAGCGCTTTCGTCGAGCGCACGCAAAAGAAGGCCCGCTCGGCCGAGCTCGATGCCGGTTTGTCCAAGCGCGTCGCGCAAAATCGACCGCGGGCATTTGCTTTCGACAGCGCGCACGCCGCCTGACGCTTCCTGAACGATCCGCCACTACTCGAAAACATGCGACATCTACAGCAGTTCTATATCGACGGCGAATGGGTCGAGCCTTTCGGCAGCATGCGTTTGCCTGTCATCGATCCATCGACCGAAGAAACGATCGGCGAAGTCGCCCTCGGCGATGCACGCGATGTGGACCGCGCGGTGGCAGCGGCGCGGCGCGCGTTCGTGTCGTTCTCGCAGACGCGCGTGGCAGAGCGCGTCGCGTTGCTACAGCGTCTGCTCGAAGCGTATCTCGCGCGTTACGACGAGATGGCCCAAGTCATCTCGCGCGAGATCGGCGCGCCGGC
>NZ_JALQDI010000065.1:0-1099 GCF_023631305.1 Caballeronia sp. INML3B | reverse complement strand
CAGCGTCTGCTCGAAGCGTATCTCGCGCGTTACGACGAGATGGCCCAAGTCATCTCGCGCGAGATCGGCGCGCCGGCGAAGCTCGCGCACGCCTGGCAAGCCGGGCTCGGCAAGCGGCATATCGAGGAAACGCTGCGCACGGTCGAGCACTTCCCGTGGCAACGCAAGAAGGGCACGACACTGATCAATCACGAACCGGTGGGCGTGGCCGCGCTCATCACGCCGTGGAACTGGCCGATCAATCAGATCGTGTGCAAGGTCGCGCCCGCGCTCGCGGCGGGCTGCACGGTGGTGCTGAAGCCCAGCGAAGTGTCGCCGATGAACGCGGTGCTGTTCGCGGAAATCATGCATGCGGCAGGCGTGCCCAAAGGCGTGTTCAATCTCGTGAACGGCGACGGCCCGAGCGTCGGCGCGGCGCTGAGCGCGCATCCCGATGTCGATATGGTGTCGTTCACCGGATCGACGCGCGCGGGCATCGAGATCGCGAAACTCGCCGCGCCGACCGTGAAGCGCGTGCATCAGGAGCTGGGCGGCAAGTCGGCGAACATTCTGCTCGACGATGTCGATCTCGAAGCCGCCGTTACCGCGGGCGTGAACGCATGCTTCAGCAACAGCGGTCAATCGTGCAATGCGCCGACGCGCATGCTCGTGCCCGCATCGCGGCATGACGAGGCAGTCGGGATCGCCTTGCGTGCGGCCGGCAGGCATCGCGTGGGACCGGCCGGCGATCCGGCGACGACGATGGGCCCCGTGGTCAGCGATGTCCAGTTCGGGCGTGTGCAGCGGCTGATCGATATCGGCATCGAAGAGGGCGCTTCATTGGTAACAGGCGGCCCCGGACGTCCCGATGGATTCGAACGCGGCTATTACGTGAAGCCGACGGTGTTCGCGAACGTGCATCCGTCGATGACGATCGCGCGCGAGGAAATCTTCGGCCCGGTGCTCGCGATCATGCCGTATCGCGATGAGGAAGACGCGATCGCCATCGCCAACGACACGCCTTACGGACTCGCGGCTTATGTGCAGTCGAAGGATCAGGAACGTGCGCGGCGCGTGGCCATGAAAATGCGCGCGGGCAGCGTCTACGTGAATTATCCGG
>NZ_JALQDI010000064.1:0-79611 GCF_023631305.1 Caballeronia sp. INML3B | reverse complement strand
GCAGTCGAAGGATCAGGAACGTGCGCGGCGTGTGGCCATGAAAATGCGCGCGGGCAGCGTCTACGTGAATTATCCGGCCTGGGATGCGGGCTCGCCGTTCGGTGGCTACAAGCAGTCGGGCAATGGGCGCGAATACGGCGAGTGGGGACTGGAGGCGTTTCTCGAAGTAAAGGGGATCGTCGGTCACGGGGCATAGTCGGCATGTGCGTGACCGGGGCGCGTATGCCATGCGCCGCGTCCCGGTCTGGCCGCGTGCCTTTTCTAGGCAGATTGAATGCGCCGTTCGATCTTGCCGAGCCGCACGACGGTTACGCCTGGACGCAACTGCCGCAACGAAGGCATCACGAGCATGCAATCGTCATAGGGCGTCGCGACGGCGGCTCCCTCCGACCATCCGATCACGCTGCCCGCTTCGTGAAACACTTCGAGGCCGGTGTAATCGCCCGCAAAACGGAAGTCCATGCTTTTCGCGACGACCGGTTCCGTCACGCGCACGACGAGCATTTCTCGTGGTGACGGCTGAATCCAGCCGTCGGGCACATCTTCCTTGTCGATGACGCCGGAGAGCAGCAGAAAACGCGCGGTCACGTCGCGCGCCACTGTCACCGCAGCCGCTTCCCAATGCTGTCCGCATTCGATCAGCAACGCGTTCTTGCCGCTCGACGGATCGCCGAAGCCTTCGTAATCGCGCATGCGCCGGCCTTCTGGATGGCCTTCGTCGCAGATGACGGTCGCGGGCGTGCCGAGCAGCGCCGACAATTCGATGCCCTTGTCGAGCGGTCCCGCGACGATCAGCGGCTTGCTCTTTTCATGCATCGAATGAAGATCGAGCAGCAGATCCACGGTGTCGATGACAGGCCGCATCGCGCGGGCACGGCGCAGCTCGCTCGAATCGCGCGAGGTGTCGTCGAGCGCTTGCGCGGTCCAGACGCGATTGAAATCCTGATCGACGAAACGCGACGCATCAGGCTTCTTCGCGTCGAAGCGCCCGTATGCTTCGACATTTGCGAAGGCAAGCGTGAGCCTGCCGCGACGCGGTCTCAATCGAGCGCGCAGCAAGGCATCGACGACGATCGCGCCGCACACTTCGTTGCCGTGCGTGAGGGCGTTGATCATCACATGCGGACCGTCGATGCCCGAGTCGAACGTATGCACGTACGGCACGCCCGCGTTGCCCGCTGCATGCGCGCTGATATCGGGGAACGTGATTTCGATCGGATAGGCGTTCATTCGAGACCGCCCTGGCAGAGATATTTGATCGACAGGTAATCGTCGAGGCCGTACTTCGAGCCTTCGCGTCCATAGCCCGATTCCTTCACGCCGCCGAACGGCGCGGCTTCACTTGAAATCGCGCCTTCGTTGATGCCGACGAGGCCGGCTTCGAGCAGCCGCGAGACGCGATCGATGCGCTTGAGGTTCTGGCTGTAGAAATACGCTGCGAGGCCGAACGGCGTGTCGTTTGCGGCGCGGATCGCTTCGGCTTCGTCGTCGAAACGGAAGAGCGGCACGACCGGGCCGAAGGTTTCCTCGCAACTCAGTTGCATGTCGGGCGTGGCACCGGCGAGCACGGTCGGGGCGTAGTAGTTCGGGCCGAGTTCGGCGAGACGTTTGCCGCCCGTGAGCGCGCGTGCGCCGCGTTCGAGCGCGTCTTTCACGTGACGTTCGATCTTGTCGACCGCGCGCGCGTTGATCATCGGGCCGATCTGCGCGTCGGGGTCGGTCGCGGGTGCAACCTTCAATGCGGCCACGCGCTTTGCCAGCAGATCGGCGAACTTGTCGTACACGGACGACTGGACGTACACGCGATTGGGGCACACGCAGGTCTGTCCGCCATTGCGGAACTTCGATGCCATGAGTCCCGCGACGGCGGCATCGAGATCGGCGTCGTCGAATACGATGAAGGGCGCATTGCCGCCGAGCTCCAGCGACAGCTTCTTCAGCGTGCCCGCCGATTCGCGCGCGAGATACTTGCCCACCGGCGTCGAGCCCGTGAAGGTGATCTTGCGCACGCGGCCATCTTCGAGCCAGTCGGCGACCGCGTCCTGCGCGTTCTCGCGCGATGCGCCGATCAGATTCAACGCGCCCGCCGGCACGCCGGCTTCATGCGCGAGCATCACGAGTGCGAGCGCCGTGAGCGGCGTGTCTTCCGCGGGCTTGCCGACGACCGTGCAGCCTGCCGCGAGTGCGGGCGCGATCTTGCGCGCGATCATCGCGAGCGGGAAGTTCCACGGCGTGATTGCAGCGACGACGCCGACAGGCTCCTTCACCGCGCTCATGCGCTTGCCGCGCTGCTGCTGCGGAATGATGTCGCCGTAGATGCGCGTGGCTTCATCCGCGAACCATGCGACATACGACGCGCCGTACATCACTTCGCCGCGGCCTTCCGCGAACGGCTTGCCTTGTTCGAGCGAGATCAGACGCCCGAGCGCATCCGCGTTTTCGACGATCAGCGCATGCCAGCGATGCAGCACGGCCGCGCGATCTTTCGGCAGCGTGTCGCGCCAGGCGGGAAAGGCGCGCGCGGCGGCATCGGTGGCGGCGCGGGCATCGGCGGGGCCGCTGTCGGCCACTTGCGCGATGACCTCGCCCGTCGCGGGATCCGTGACGGCAAAGCGCTTGCCGCTCGCGGCGGGAACCCACTTTCCGTCGATGAAATTGTCGGCGCGAATCAGATCGCTCAACTCGTATCGTTGCGTCATGATGGTCTCCGGAAAAGATCAGGCGAGCAGATGCGCGATGGCCTTGCCCACTTCCGTGGTGTTCGCGCGGCCGCCCAGATCGCCGGTATGCGGTCCTTGCTTCAGCACGGTCTCGATGGCGGAGAGCATCGCGTCGTGCGCGCCGCGTTCGCCGAGGAAGTCGAGCATCATCGCGGCCGACCAGATCATCGCGACCGGATTGGCGATGTTCTTGCCCGCGATATCCGGCGCGGAACCGTGCACCGGCTCGAACAGCGAAGGGAAGTTGCGCTCCGGATTCATGTTGGCCGAAGGCGCAATGCCGATCGTGCCCGTGCATGCCGGGCCGAGATCCGAAAGAATGTCGCCGAAGAGATTCGTCGCGACGACCACATCGAAGCGATCGGGGTTCAATACGAAGCGCGCGCACAGAATGTCGATGTGCTGCTTGTCCCATTTGATCTCGGGATACTGCGCGGCGATTTCGGCGGCGCGCGCGTCCCACCACGGCATGCTGATCGAAATGCCGTTGCTTTTGGTGGCGACCGTCAGCGTCTTCTCGCGCTTTTGCGCGAGATCGAACGCGAACTTCAATACGCGCTCCGCGCCCTTGCGCGTGAAGATCGACGTTTGCGAGACAAACTCGCGATCCGTGCCTTCGAACATCGTGCCGCCGACCGACGAATACTCGCCTTCGGTGTTTTCGCGCACGATCATGAAGTCGATGTCGCCCGCCTTGCGATTCGCGAGCGGCGAGGGCACGCCGTCGAAAAGACGCGCGGGGCGCAGGTTGATGTATTGATCGAACTCGCGGCGGAACTTCAGCAGCGAGCCCCACAGCGAGATGTGGTCCGGCACCGTGTCCGGCCAGCCGACCGCGCCGAACAGGATCGCATCGGCGTCTTGCAGTTGCGCCTTCCAGTCATCGGGCATCATCTGGCCGTGCTGCGCGTAATAATCGCAACTCGCCCACTCGATATGCCGGTACTCCAGCTCGATATTGAAGCGCTCGCTCACGGCATCGAGCGCGCGCAATGCTTCGGGCATCACTTCCTTGCCGATGCCGTCGCCCGGAATCACGGCAATACGATATTTGCTGGACATGTGCTACTCCGCGTGAAGATGATCGACGATAAAAGCACGCACGTGCAAAACGCGCGTGCGTGCATTCATGCTGAAAGAATGAGGCGCGCGCCTCAATGATGATGCTGCGAGAAGAGTGTTTCGAGCGGGTAGTGCGTCTTCACGAACGACGTCTTGATGATGACGTAGCTGAAGTACTTCTCGATGCCGATCCCACGTTCCAGCAGCCCTTCTATGATGCTCTGATAATGGCTCACGCTGCGCGTGACGAACTTGAGCAGATAGTCGTAACCGCCGCTCGCGAGATGGCATTCGACGATCTCGTCGACATCCTTCACGGCATTCACGAAGTTGATGAAGTCTTCGCGGCGATGATCGGCGAGCGTGACTTCGGTGAAGACCACCTGCACGTCGCCGAGCTTTTCGAGTTGAATCTGCGCGCCATAGCCGACGATATAACCCGCTTTCTCCAGCCGCTTCACACGAATCAGGCAAGGGCTGGGCGAAAGACCGACTGCATCGGCGAGCTCCACGTTCGTGATGCGCCCGCGCTTCTGCAATTGCGAGAGGATACGCAGATCGATTCGGTCCAGCTTGCTGTCGGTGCTCATCGCGGCGGGTTCGGTCTCGCATGTCGGCGGTCGGTCGATGTTATCACGCAGCCGCGCGGGAACTGAAGCCCGATCCGCCTTTCAGCGCGTCGCGCACGTCGCTTTGCGCGAGCACGTCATCGAGCGTTTTCGTGAGGCGCTCGAACAGCATGTCGAAGTTCGCTTGCGTGTAGCACAGCGCCGGTGCGAAGCCGAGAATGTTGTCGCCGAACGCGCGAAACACGAGGCCGTTGCCGTAGGCCGCGGCGGCGATGCGGTCCGGCAGCTTGAGCGATACATCGAAGCTGCGCTTGCTGTCCTTGTCGGCGACGAGTTCGAGCGCGCCGAGCAAGCCGCGATGACGCGAATCGCCGACGAGCGGATGATCGAGCAACGCGTCGAGTCCTTGCGCGAATCGCGGCGCCTGCGCGTGGCCGTTCGCGAGCAAGCCGCCTTCATGATAGAGCCGCATCACTTCGAGCCCGATCGCCGCGCTCACCGGATGCGCGGAGTACGTGTGGCCATGTCCGATGACCGCGGACGCATCGGCGCCATCGGCGATGCCGCGATAGACCGCATCGGACATGAGGACCGCGCCCATCGGCGCATAGCCCGCGGTCAAGCCCTTCGCGACCGTCATCAGGTCCGGCTCGACGCCTTCCCCCTGGCACGCGAAGAGCGGACCGGTGCGGCCGAAGCCGGTGATCACTTCATCGGCGACGAAGAGGATACCGAGCTTGCGGCACGCATCGCGCATCGCTTTCAGCCAGCCCACCGGCGGCACGATCACGCCCCCCGAGCCTTGAATCGGCTCGCAGAAAAATGCGGCCACGTTGTCCGCGCCCAGCTCCGCGACCTTCGCTTCGAGCGCCTGCACGGATGCCGCGATGAGCGCGGCGTCATCGGCGTAATCATTGCGATACGCATACGGCGAAGGAATGTGATGCTGATTGGGCAGCGGCAGATCGAAGTTGCGATGAAACGCGGGCAACGCGGTCAGTCCGGCGCCGATCGACGACGAACCGTGATAACCGCGTTGCAGCGCGATGCAATGCTTCTTCGACGGACGGCCCGTTGCGTTGTAGTAGTGCGTGATGAAGCGCAGCGCGGAATCGACGGCATCCGAGCCGCCGAGCGTGAAGTACACGTGTTGCAGCGACGCGGGCGCGAGTTCGACGAGCTTTGCGGCCAGTTCGATCGCGGGTTCGGAGCCGAAGTGGAAATAGCCCGTGGCGTAGGGCAGTTTCGCCATCTGCTTCGCAGCGGCCTCGACGATGCTCGCGTGCCCGTAACCCGTATTCACGCACCACAGGCCGGAGAAGGCGTCGAGCAGCTGTTTGCCTTCGATATCGCGCAGGAATACGCCATCGGCGGAATCGAGCACGGTCACGCCGCGCGCCTCATGCGCGCGATAGCTGACGACGGGATGAATCAGATGCTGGCGGTCGGACTCGACAAGCGACTTGATCGACATGATGCGGCTCTCTTTTCGCGAAGGGGGCGGAATGGCTCTTGACCGCTTCATACTATCGGCAGAGCCGTATCGCGCGCATCGCCAAAAAAATCGCAAAAAAGCAAATTCGCGGCGTTTTTCAGGGGCGCGCAGCATTTTGTGCTGCGCGCCCCCGACGACGGACTCAGTAGCCGCGCGTGCGGTCGATTTCGCCGATCATGCGCTCGCCCGCGCGATGGCGTCGCAGGTTCTCCAGCACCACGTCGACGGCGCTTTCGGGCCGCGTCGCGCTTGCGATATGCGGCGTCAGGCGCACGCGCGGATGCGTCCAGAACGGATGCGTCGGCGGCAAGGGCTCGGGATCGGTGACATCGAGAATCGCGGCATGGAGATGGCCGCTGTCGAGCGCATCGAGCAAATCCTGCTGAATCACGTGCGGGCCGCGCCCGACGTTGATGAACGATGCGCCTTTTGGCAGCGTCTCGAACACGTGTTTGCCGATGAGGCCGCGCGTCGCCTCCGTGAGCGGCAGCAGGCACACGAGGATATCGGTGCGGGCGAGGAACGCATCGAGCGATTCGATGCCCGCATGACATTCGACGCCTTCTATCTCATGCGGCGAACGGCTCCAGCCCGCGCAGTCGAAGCCGAAAAGACGCAGCGTTTTCAGCACCGCGGTGCCGAGCATGCCGAGGCCGAGCACGCCGACGCGCCGCGTCGACGCCGCGCGCACGGGCATCTCGCGCCATACGTGCTCGCGTTGCTGCGCGGCGTAATCGAAGAGATCGCGATGAATGGTCAGCACCGCCTGCGTCACATATTCGACCATGCCTTCGACGATGCCCGGCTCGGTCATCCGCACGACCGCGACATGCGGCGGCACGCCCGACAGATCGAATTGATCGATGCCCGCGCCGACCGAGAAAATCACGTCGAGATTGGGGAACGTCTGCATGACATCGGCGGGCGGCTGCCATGCAGCGAGATAGCGCACCGCGGCGGGATCGCCGATATCGGGCCACACGCGGAAGGCCACGTCCGGCGCTTTTTGCGCGAAATGCTGCGCCCATTGCCGGCCGCGTTCGGGATCGGCTTTATAGAGGATCGTCATCGCTGTCAGCACAACGCCTGATTGATGATCGCGAATTGCGCGACGGATGCATCGTGCGGCGGCGTGCCGTTGCGCGCCATCTTGATGACCGTATCCACGCGCTCGAGCCCGATGCCTTCGAGCCAGTCCGACAGACCGCTTTCATCCGGCGTGTCGATGCGCGTGAACGTGCCTTCGCGGGAAGCGAGCGCATGCGCGATGAGCGCCCGCGCGCGTCGCGCGTGCTGCTGATCGGCGGTGACTGCAACCACCGGGCCGATCGCATGACCGCGCCCGAACTCGCGGATGAGCGAGAAGCCGAGCATTTCGCCGTCGCGTTCGAGCACGACGCCTCGTGCGACGTTCAGCAACCCAGGCAAAAGCGCGCTTCGGTCGAGTCCGCTCGCGCGCGATGCGAGATCGGCAATGGCGCGCGTATCGCCCGGCTCGATCGCGCGCATTCGCTCGCCCGGCGGCAAGTCGATTTCAGGCACGTCGAAATTGGCGGATTGATGCTGATGAATCGCGCCGATGCGCCTGAACCCGAGCTTGGCGTAAAGCGGCTCGCCCGCAGGCGTGGCATGCAGCACGGTGATGCGCTTGCCGAGCGCTTCGAGCAGCAGTTCCATCAACTTGCGGCCGATGCCCTTGCCCTGGCAATCCGGCGCGACGATCACCATGCCGAGCGATCCGCCGTCGTCGCCATACTTCCAGCACAGCGCGGTGCCGACCACGCGCTCGCCGTCCTGCGCGATGAAACCCGCGCCGGCGTCGAGCACGAAGCGCCAGTCATCGGCGCGATGCGGCCATTTGACTTCCACCGAGAGCGCATGCGCCGCGGCGATGTCATCGGCGGTGAAGGGGCGATAGAGAAGAGCGGATGTTTCAGCGGCGGACACGGCATGCTCCACGTATGAGGATGCCTGTCACTTTGACATGCGGCGCCGGCACACTGATAGGACGATCCTGCTGCGTCAGGTGGTCGTCGTGCGCCCTCGCATCCCGAGCCATGCGAGGCCGGCCGCGCCGAGTCCAAGCGCCGCCGCCGCAATCCATAACGCGATGGAGAAGGAGCCCGTGTGCGCCGCGATCGGCGCCGCGACGAGCGGTCCGGCGATTTGTCCGAGCCCGTATGCGGCGGTCGCGTATCCCATCAGGCCCGCCGCGGCTTCACCGCGCAGCCGGCGCGCCTCGCGCATCGCGAACAAGGTGATCGCGGTGAAGGGCAAGCCGAGCAGCGCACTGCCGATACCGAAGCCGAGCGCGCTCGGAAACACGATGCCCAGCAAGATGCCGAGCGCCTGAATGAGATAGCACGCCGCCGACAGCAGCCGGTTATCCCACGACAGCGGCAGCCGCGCGGCGATCAGCGCGCCGGCGATCAGCGCGAAGCCGAACGCGGGCCAGAACAGGTCGGGCCACGGCGAGCCCGGCAACGCCTGTCGCGCGATGACAGGAAGAAAGGTCGCGGCGATGATGTAGCCGAAACCCGCGAGGCTGTAGAGCCCGACGAGCCCGATCGAATCGGCGCGCGACGATGCGGGCGCCACGCGATCGGCGGCATGCGCGCGCTCGCGCGACGCCGGTGCCCGATGCGCGAGCGTCCTCCATACGAGCGCGCCCGCCACGCACGAACAGACCGCGAAGCCGATCCATACCCACGGCGCCGGCACGCCGAACGCCGCGGCCGCCGCACCGAGCAAACCGGTCGCCACGATGCCGACGCCGGGGCCCGCATAGATCACGCCGCCGAGGCCGTGCGCGTCGAGCTCGGCGAGCCGCCGCAAGCCCCATTGCGACGCGAACACGAATGCCCACGCGCTGACGACGCCCGCCGCGAACCGTATCGCGGCCCACAGCCAGAAGAGATGGACGAGGCCCATCGCGAGCGTCAGCACGATGGTCCACGCGAGCGCGAGGCGCACCATGCGCGCGTGATCGATGCGGATCGCCGCGCACGACAACGCGCCGATCAGATAGCCGGCGTAGTTGGCCGATGCGAGCCAGCCGCCGTGACGGATATCGAGCGCGCCGCTTTTGAGCATCAGCGGAAGCAGCGGCGTGAAGGCGAATCGCCCGACGCCGAGCGCCACCGCGAGCACGACGGCGCACGCGAGCGCGGCATATCGCGCGTGATGAGCGGGCAACGACGATGCTTGAGCGGGCGATGCCATAGTCGATAGGCGAAGCGGTAATGCACCCATCCTAGCTTGATCGTAGTATCTTGAAAAATGAATAATCGAGATACAACCAATCTTCTGGAAAGATCATGGATCTGTCGGCATTGACGATTTTCCGGGCGGTCGTGCGCGAGAACGGCGTGACGCGGGCAGCGGCGAAGCTCAATCGTGTGCAGTCGAATGTCACGACGCGCATCCGTCAGTTGGAAGAGACGCTCGGCACGGATCTTTTCATCCGCGATGGCCGGCGTCTCGTGCTGACGCCGGCCGGCGAGACCTTGCTGCCTTACGCGGAACGTCTGCTCGCGCTCGCCGAGGAAGCGCGGCACGCGGTCAGCGAGAATCGTCCGCAAGGCCGTCTGCGGCTCGGGACGATGGAAAGCACGGCCGCGAGCCGCCTGCCGCGCTTGCTGGCCGCCTACCACCAGCGCTGGCCGCAGGTCACGCTCGAACTGGCGACGGGCGTGACCCGCGCGCTCATCGAGAGCGTGCGCACCTTCGAAGTCGACGCGGCTGTGATGGCGCGTCCCATCGAGCCCGACGCGCTTGCCGCCGAGCAGTTCGAGTCCGTGCCGGTGTTCGAGGAAGAGCTGGCGCTGATCACGCCGCGCGGACAGCATCCGGTGGCGATGGGGCGCGAGTCGGCGGGCCTGACGCTCGTGGCGTTCGAGCGCGGTTGCGCTTACCGCTCATACGCGATGCGCTGGTACGAGCAGCAGGGTATCAGGCCCGCGCGGGTGCTGGAGCTGGGTTCGTATCACGCGATCGTCGCGTGCGTGGCGGCAGGGGCGGGCGTCGCGGTGGCGCCGCGCTCGGTGCTCGAGCTCGCGCGGCTGGATGGCGAAGTGGACCTGCATCCGATGGGCGAGCTCGGTCGTGTGGATACGCTGCTCGTGTGGCGCAAGGGGCATTTCTCGGCGGCGCTCGACGCGATGCGCGAGCTGCTGGTGGGCGGAGTGGCCGCGTGACTGCTTGAGATGTTGCATGGAAGTCGAGTTCGGACATAATCGATATCAGCGAACTGAACGTTGACGTGAGGTCGATCCATGCAACTGCAAACGGGTAACCTGTTCGGCTTCGAGGCAAAGCACGGCAGCGAAGAGCGGATCGACATGCTCGTCACGGGACAGCGCCTGAACGTGGAGCGCATCGTGTCGATGGGACACGCGAGTCCCGAAGGCTTCTGGTACGACGACTCGCGCGCCGAATGGGTCGTGTTGCTGACGGGCGCGGCCGTGCTCGAGTTCGAGGAGGACTCGACGCGGCACGACATGCATCCGGGTGACTACGTGCTGATCGAGCCGCATTGCCGGCATCGCGTCGCGTGGACGCATGCCGACGAGCAAACCGTATGGCTTGCGATCTATTACGAACGATGAAGGCGCGTCGAGCGTGATGCGACCCGCGCTCACAGCAGACGAGGATCTTGCGTCGCGGGTTGCGGCGAAATCTGCAATGGCACCGGAATGTGCAGTTCCTTCAAGAGCGCGGCGGCGCTGGGCCACGACGCCGGCAGCGACGGCGGCAACTCGGGAATCGTGTTGCCGCCGCCCGGCAGGGTCACATGCGCGATCCCGCCGCGCACGGCGGACATCGCTTGGCGGTCGATCGTGTCGACGCAAGGCAGATCGGTGATGGTCAGAGTGGTCATGGCGGGTCTCCTGGCAAAAGTGAAGTGAATGGCGACATGCAATTCGCCACTCATTCATTTGCACGCGGCGTGCCAATGGGTGCGAAAGTCTCTGTTCATAGGCGTCGAGCGGGTTCAGGTTAAGCGCGCAAGCGTGTCACGCGACGGCTGGCGAGCAACAGGTCGATCGCTTGCTGTCGGCGAGAGACAGACTTTCTCCCGTCAAGTCGCATCGCACAGCCTGAACGATTGTCCAGTTCGGCAAATCAGGTCCAGCGAGGAGTGGCGAAACTCATGATGAAGCTCGGGGTGCTCGGCGTCGGCGATCTGACCGAGAAGATGATTCGAGGATTGCATCGTAGCGGCACCGATACGGCGTTTATCCTTTCGCCCAGAAGCCGCACGAGGGCGGAAAGTCTCGCGAAGGATGTCGGCTGTGCGTTGATGCGCGATAACCAGGAAGTCGCGGATGCCGCTGATGTCATTCTGATCGGCGTTCGTCCGGGGCAACTCGACGAGCTCGCGCAGGAGATCACGCTGAAGCCGGGCATCCCGCTCGTTTCCGTCGTCAGCGGCGTGCCCGTCGGCGATTTGCAGCGTATGTTCGGCGCCCGGGAATGCACCCGCGCCATGTTGTCTCTTGCTGCCGAGATCAATCGCTCGACGGTCGCGGTCTATCCCGCAAGCTCAGCGATGGCGCCATTGCTCGCTGCGCTGGGAAATCCGGTGCTTCTCTCGACTGAACGCGAATTCGAGCTTGCCACGGTGGGCGCATGCATGAACGGATGGTTCTATTTTCTGCTTCACGATCTGCAGCAATGGTTCGTTCAGAAGGGCTTCACACCCGACGATGCAAGACAGCTCGTGCTCAGTGGCGTTGAAGACTGCGTTGCTTACTCGCGATACAAAGCATCGTCGGGAATCGGCGAAATCGGTTCATCCATCGCGACGGCGGGCACCTATACGGCGCAAGGACTGGAGGTGCTGGAAAAGCTCGGCGGCAACGCGGCGTGGAAAGCCGCATGCGAGCATGTGTTCGATCAGTTGACCGCGAAGTAACCCGCGGGCGCGATCGCTCACTCGAACTCGAAGTTGCGCCGCGCGTAGAAGCGCTGAAGCTCGTGCTTTTTCGGCCGTACGCCCGTGAAGACTTCGACGTACTCCGGAATGCGCATCATGCGGACCGACATGTCTTCGTCGGGTTTCGTCGAGACATAGCCGGCCTGCGTGAAATAAGCCACGCGCGCGCGGACATCGGCTGAGCGCGGCGCATAGTCGAATCGCTCGAACAGGGCAGTGAGCGCCGCAATGCGTTGCGCATCGTCCTGCGCCATCTGCGCCGCAATTTCCGGCGATTGCTGCGCCCAGTTGCGTATAGCGGCCTCGAATCGCGAGTCGAAAATAGTGTCGTCGAACCAGCAGTCGAATACGTTCAGCATCGCTTCGCACACACTGTCCGCATACGCTTCCGTTCGTTCGATCCAGTTGCCTGTGTTCTTCTGTTTCCATCGGTCGAGCAGTGCGGCGAGCAGTTCCTCGCGATCCTTGAAGAACCAGTAGAAGCTGGTTCGCGAAAGATTCAGCTTTTTTGCAAGCGGCAGGATGCGCACCGCATCCACGCCTCCTTCGAGGAGGCCTTCATACGCCGCATCCAGCCACATTTCGGCGGAGCCGCGCACCACGTCGAGCGTCTCGTCCATTTCGTTTTTTCCCTGGTCGATCATGCGTCACAGTCAATGTACACCATTGTCTCCCTACTTGACACATGTGTACAGTGGTTCTACTCTTCACCACGACAGGCGTTTCGTTCCCACTCGCTTCGATGAGGCATCCATGTCCACGGACCCGCTGCTGCAGCCTTACACGCTGAAACACCTCACTTTTCGAAACCGGATCATGACGACGTCGCATGAACCGGCCTACGCCGAGGATGGGATGCCGAAGGAGCGCTATCGCGCCTACCACGTCGAGCGCGCGAAGGCCGGCATTGCATTGACGATGACGGCGGGCTCCGCGGCGGTATCGAAGGACAGCCCGCCGGTCTTCAACAACATCCTCGCGTACAAGGACGAAGTCGTGCCGTGGATGAAGGACCTCGTCGACGAGTGCCACGAGCACGGCGCGAAGGTGATGATCCAGTTGACCCATCTCGGCCGCCGCACGCGCTGGGACAAGGGCGACTGGTTGCCTGCCGTCTCGCCGTCGCACAGTCGCGAGCCCGCGCACCGGGCTTTCCCGAAGAAGCTGGAGGACTGGGATATCGAGCGCATCGTCCGGGACTTCGCGGATGCGGCGGAGCGCATGAAGGCCGCCGGCCTCGACGGGCTGGAAATCGAATCCTATGGTCACTTGATGGACCAGTTCTGGTCGCCTCTGACGAATACGCTCGAAGGTCCGTATGGCGGTTCGCTTGAGAACCGCATGCGCTTCACGTTCGACGTGCTGCGCGCGATGCGTGAGCGCGTCGGCGAGCGCTTTCTCGTCGGCATCCGTTATACGGCCGATGAGATGCTCCCGGGCGGCATCACGAAAGAAGAAGGCATCGAGATTTCGAAGCGCCTCAAGAACAGCGGCCTCGTCGATTTCCTGAATGTCGTCCGCGGGCATCTGGAAACCGATGCCGGGCTCACCGACGTCATTCCCATCATGGGGATGAAGAGCGCTCCGCATCTCGACTTCGCGGGCGAGATCCGGCAAGCGACGGACTTTCCCACGTTTCATGCGGCGCGCATTCAGGACGTCGCGACGGCGCGCCATGCGATCGAGTCGGGCAAGATCGACATGGTCGGCATGACGCGCGCGCATATGACCGATCCGCATATCGTGCGCAAGATCATCGAGCGCAGGGAAGACGATATCCGGCCCTGCGTGGGCGCGAACTATTGTCTGGATCGCATCTATCAGGGCGGCATGGCGCTGTGCATCCACAACGCCGCGACGGGCCGCGAACTGGAGATGCCGCACACGATCGAACCCGCCGCGACGAAGCGCAGGATCGTCATCGTGGGTGCGGGGCCCGCGGGTCTTGAAGCTGCGCGCGTCGCGGGCGAGCGCGGGCACGACGTCGTCGTGCTGGAAGCGATGAACGATCCCGGCGGCCAGATTCGCCTCACCGCGCAAAACGTTCGCCGCAAGGAGATGATGGGCATCATCGACTGGCGCATGGCGCAGTGCGAAAGGCTCGGCGTCCGGTTCAGGTTCAATACGTGGGCCGACAACGAAACGGTGCTGGCGGAAAATCCGGATGTGGTGATCGTCGCGACCGGCGGCATGCCGCACACGGAGGTCTGCAGCGAAGGGAACGAGCATGTCGTCTCTTCGTGGGACATCATTTCCGGCGATGTGAAACCCGGCGCGAATGTCCTGATCTTCGACGATGCCGGCGATCACGCCGCGCTTCAGGCGGCCGAAACGATTGCACAGGCCGGCGGCAAGGTGGAAGTGATGACGCCCGACCGCTCTTTCTCGCCCGAAGTCATGAGCATGAATCTCGTGCCCTATATGCGCTCGCTGCAAAAACTCGCGACGACCTTCACGGTGACGTTTCGCCTCGAGTCCGTTCGCCGCGAAGGCAGCGAACTGGTGGCGACGATCGGCAGCGACTACGGCGGTGTGAAGAAGGAGCAGCGCCACGATCAGATCGTCGTCAATCACGGCACGATTCCGATGGACGAACTGTATTTCGAACTCAAGCCGCTTTCGAAGAATCGCGGCTCGGTGAACTACGAGGCGCTCATCGACGGCAAGCCGCAAAGCGCGCAGACGAATCCCGAAGGGCGCTTCCAGCTCTTCAGGATCGGCGACGCGGTGTCGGCGCGCAACACGCACGCCGCCATCTACGATGCGCTTCGTCTGGTGAAGGATCTTTAAGCGTTACTTCTCGATCTGCTGATTCCAGCGCTGATCCCACTGCGCGCGATTCGCGTTGATCGTGTCCCAGTCCACCACGGTCACTTTCTTCACGAGTGCGTTCAGGTCGCCGAGATTCTTCTCCATCTCCGGCGTCATCTTCGCCTGCGTGTTGGTGGGAATCTGCTTGCCGGCTTCGGCCGCCTTCGTCTGCGCGGGCGCCGAGAGGAGGAATTGCGCAAGCTTCTGCGCGAGCGCCGGATCCGGATTGTTCTTCACGACGCATACATCGACGAGCAGCAGCACCGCGCCTTCCTTCGGCGCGACATACGCGACCGGTAGACCCTTGTCCTTCAGATCGCCGATGGCGGTCGGCGTGAGCGGAAAGAGGCCGGCTTCGCCCGTCGTGATCATCTCCGAGAGCTTCGCCGAGTTCGGAATGTATTCGACGACGTTCGGGCCGACTGTCGTCGCCCATTTGGAAAAGCCCGGCTCGACGTTCTTCTCGCTGCCGCCGAGGATGCGGTTGATCGCAAGGAAGCCATGCAGGCCGAACGTGCTGCTCGAGGCCGACTGGAACACCACCTTGCCCTTGTACTTCGGATCGGCGAAATCCATCCACGAGGTCGGCGGCGCCCAGCCTTTTTCCTTGAAGAGCTTCGTGTTGTAGCCGATGCCGGTCATGCCGAGCTGCACGCCCGCGCCCATGTCGTCCTTCAGGCGCGCGAACGGATAGAGCTCCTTCAGCACGGGCGAATCGTCGAGCTTCTGGCACACGCCCATGCTGACGGCGCGCGCCATCACGCCGTCATCGAGGAACGCGACGTGGATTTGCGGGCTGTTGCGGTTCGCGAGCAGCTTCGCGAGCACGTCCGAGGATGTGCCCGGCACCACGACGACCTTCACGTTGTTGGCTTTCTCGAACTCGGGCAGAACCTGACTCGTATAGGCCTTTTCCATCGGTCCGCCGTTCATGCCGATATAGATCGTCTTGCTCTGGGACCAGGCGGACGGCGCAACGCCGAGCGCGACGAGCGCGGCAATCGAAACGAGTGTGCGGGGCAGCTTCATCGTGAGTTTTCCTTGTTCTGGCTGAGTGAGTGGCTAATGAGTGACGGATAGAGGCATCGAACTGAACCGTCCGATCGAGAACGCGTCGATCGGCGTGCTGGTCTCGCCCTGCGTAACCAGTTCGGCGAGCACTTCGCCGACGCCGGGCGCGAGCAGGAAGCCGCCGCCCGAAAAACCGAACGCATGCAGAAGGCGCGGCGTGGTGCGGCTTAACCCGATGATCGGATTGCCGTCCGGTGTTTCGCCTTCCACGCCGCTCCATGTGCGGATCAGGAGCGCATCGCGCAGGGCGGGCAAGAGCGCGCACGCGTCGCGCATCACGGCGCGCGTCGTGGCCGTCGATGGCTGCGCGTACTCGCCGTCGCCATGTCCGCGCCCGCCGCCGATCACGCAGTTGCCGCGCTCCACCTGACGCGCATAGATGCCGCCACCGACCACGCCGAGACTGTGCCCGATGAAAAGCGGCAGCGGCTCGGTTACCCACATGTTCGGGTAGATGGGCTTCATCGGCGCGCTTTCGCCGAAGCTCCCCGCGATGCGGTTCGCCCACGCGCCCGCGCTGTTGACGAGCCAGTCCGAACTGATGCGCTCGCGGCCCGCGCGCATCTGGAAGCGCGTGCCGTCGAAGGTGATGTCGGACAGCTCGGTCTGCTCGCGCACGTCGGCGCCCGCGCGCCGGGCGGCATGCGCAAAACCCGGCGAGACGAGACGCGGATTCGCGTGGCCGTCGCTCGGGCAGAGCGAGCCGCCGATCGCCGCAGGACCGAGCCACGGATAGCGCTGGCGAAACGCCGGGCCGCTCATCACGTGCGATTCGACGCCGTGTTCGCGCGCCATCGCGGACCATCGATCGAGCACGTCGAGATCGGCTTCGCGCCGCGCGAGACGCAGATGACCCGACACGACCATCTCGCCGTCGATGCCGATCAGCTCCGGCAAGCGGCCATAGACGCGCCGCGCGCGCACGGCGAGCGGCAGCTGTTCCGCCGTGCGTCCCTGCGTGCGCACGCCGCCGTAGTTCACGCCGCTCGCCTGCGCGCCGCAGAAGCGCCGTTCGATCAGCGCGACGCGCATGCCCGATTTCGCGAGCGCGAGTGCCGTCGACGAGCCGACGAGCCCGCCGCCCGCGATCACCACATCGAAATGACTCACACCCGCACGCGTGTCATTCATCGTGGGCTTCCTCGGGCTGCACGTGCACGCCGTCGTCGTAGAGCATCGGTGTGATCGGGATGGGCTTGATGGGCGCCTGGCTGCGCAGACGGCCGACATCGGCGAGCGGCTTGCCGGTTTCGGCGGCAAGCAGGGCGATCGCGGATTCGCCGCACATGCGGCCCTGACAGCGGCCCATGCCGATGCGCGTCAGCGACTTCAACCGGTTGACTTCCGTGGCGAGCCCGCTGCGGATGCACGCGCGCATCGTGCCCGCGGTGACGTCCTCGCAGCGGCACACGGTCATGTCGTCGGGCCAGTGCTGCGCGGCGTTCACGGGCGGCGCGAATGCATGCTCGATGCCCGCGCGGAAAACGGCGATGCGTGCGAGTTCGCGTTCGAGTTTCGTGGCATCGGGCTGCGCGCTTCGGTGCGTCACGATGCCGATGTCTTCGATCAGCGCGAGTGCGGCGCGCCGTCCCGCGAGCTCGGCGGCGTCCGCACCGGCGATGCCCGCGCCGTCGCCGGCGAGATAGACGTTGCGCGCCGAGCTGCGGCCCGCCGCGTCGCGCTCGGGGAGCCAGCAGCGATTGAGCGGGTCGAAGCGAAAGCGGCATCCGGCGAGATCCGCGAGCTGCGTTTCGGGGCGAAGGCCGAAGCCCATGCCGACGGCATCGCAGTCGAGCGAGCGTGGCTCGCCGCGACGCGTGCGCCAGCGGATGCCGCGCACGGCATCGTCGCCATCGATGCGATCGAGCGTCACGCCGCGTTCGATACGCACGCCGTGCGCCTGCAGCCATCCGACGTAATACACGCCCTTGGCGAACATCGACGGCTGGCTCAGCATGCGCGGCGCGGCGGCGGCCTGACGCGCGAGCGGGCTCGTATCGAGCACGGCCGCGACCCGCGCGCCCGCCTTCGCGTATTGATAGGCGACGAGATACAACAGCGGTCCGGTGCCCGCGAACACGACGCGCGATCCGATCGCGCAGCCTTGCGCCTTCAATGCGACCTGCGCGCCGCCGAGCGTGAATACCCCCGCGAGCGTCCAGCCGGGCAGCGGCACGATGCGATCCGTCGCGCCGCTCGCGATGATCAGATGCGTGAACGGCACGCTCGTCTCGCGGCCCGCGTGAAGGGTGTCGAGGCGGTTCTGTTCGCACGCCCACGCGAGCGTGTCGGGACGATAGTCGATCTTCGGCAGCAGCTTCGCCATCGCGTCGTGCACGGCTTCGGCTTTCTTCGCCTCGAAGCCATAGAGCGTCGCTGCACTGCGCTTGAAGCCGGCGCCGGCGGGCGGCTGTCGATAGATCTGGCCGCCCCAGCGCGCGTTTTCATCGATGACGACCGGCCGCACGCTCGCCGCGACGAGCGTCTCTGCCGCGCGAATGCCCGCCGGCCCCGCGCCGACGATCACCACACGATGCGCGCCGCTCATCGAACATCCTCCGTGACGACACGCATGCCCGCCTCCACGCGCGTCGAGCATGCGCGCATGCGCTTGCCGTCTTCGCCGCGCACCCAGCAATCCTGGCACGCGCCGATCAGGCAGAAGCCCGCGCGCGGCTTGCCGCTGAATTCGCTATGCCGCACGTGTCGTTGCCGCATGAGGATGGCGGTCAGGAGCGTATCGCCCGCGAGCGCTTCGGCCGGCACGCCATCGAGAACGAAGGGAATGCGCGCGCGATGGGTCTCATCGAGACGGACGAATTGCGGCGCATGATGAATCGTTACGGTGCTCATGAGTGGGTTCAGTGCTGGCCGATCAGAATGCGGTTGAGCCCGTACACGCGGTCGAGAATCAGCATCGCGCCCGCAGTGATGAAGATGACGAGCGCGGAGACCGACGCCATCATCGGATCGATCGATTCGGTCGCGTACATGTACATGCGCACCGGCAGCGTCACCGTTTGCGGCGATGTGACGAAGACGGACATCGTCAGCTCGTCGAAGCTGTTGATGAACGCGAGCAGCCAGCCTCCGGTGATGCCGGGCAGGATCATCGGCAGCGTGACGCGGCGGAAGGTCGTCCACGCACTCGCGCCGAGCGACGACGCGGCGTGCTCGATGCTGCGGTCCATGCCGCTCACCGACGCGAGCACGAGCCGCATCACGAACGGCGTGATGATGACCATGTGCGCGAGGATCAGCCACGCGAACGAGCCGGTTACGCCGATCAGCGCGAAGAAGCGCAGCATCGCGATGCCGAGCACGAGGCCGGGAATCACGAGCGGCGAAAGCAGCAGCGCGTTCAGGAAGCCGCGCCCGGGAAAGCGCGCGCGGCCGATCGCGAGTCCCGCGGGCAACGCGACGACGAGCGCCAGCGTCGCCGATGCGAACGCGAGCTTCACGCTGTTGAAGAACGCCGAGATGAAGTCGGGATAATCGAGAATCGCGCGGAACCAGCGCAGCGAGAGGCCGCGCGTGGGCAGCGTCAGCGTTTCTTCGGGCGTGAACGCGACGAGCACGACGATGACGAGCGGCGCCAGCACGAACAGGATCACGATCGTATGGAACGCGAGCGCGACGGGACCGTTTTTGCGCATGATGGATCGCCTCGTTCAGCCCATGCTGCGCGTGTAGCGCCGCTCGAGCACGCGATAGTAAGTGAGCATCACCACCAGATTCGCGACGAGCAGCAGCATTGCGATGGTGGCGCCGAGCGGCCAGTTCATGGAACTGAGGAACTGGTCGTAGACGGTGGTGGCCGCGACCTTCAGACGGCGTCCGCCGAGCAGTCCCGGAATCGCAAAGGCGCTCGCGGACAGGCCGAACACCATCAGACTGCCCGAAAGAATCCCCGGCACGAGTTGCGGCAGCACGATGCGCCACAGCGTGACGGCGGGCGAGGCCATCAGCGAGAGCGCGGCGTTTTCGGTCTGCGGATCGATGCGCTGGAGCGCCGTCCACACCGGGATCACCATGAACGGCAGCATCACGTGAACCAGCGCGATGACGATCGCGAACGTCGTATAAAGCAGCTTGTACGGACCGAAGCCGAATGCGCCGAGCAACTGATTCACGAGTCCGTTCACGTTGAGCAGCATGCTCCAGCCGAACGCGCGCACGACGACCGAGACGAGCAGCGGCGCGAGGATCACGAGCAAAAAGATCGAGCGCCAGGGATCGCCCATGCGCGACAGGATGTACGCCTCGGGTGTGCCGATGACGACGCACAGCAAGGTCACCAGCGCGGCGATGCCGAACGTGCGCGCGAAGATCGTGTGAAAGTACGACGACCCGAGCACTTCGGCGTAGTTGTGCAGATCGAACGCGGCGACGGGGCCCATCGCCGGATCGAAACGATAGAACGTGAGCGCGAGCGTCATCGCGAGCGGCACGATCACGAGCACCGCGAAGAGCAGGAGCGCGGGCGCGCTCATCATCCACATCGGCAGATAGGCATGCCACGGGGCGCGCCGGGTGCGTTTCGATTTCCCCGTTGCGGCGGGCTCGGAAGAGCGCAGCGTGCTATCCACGAGCGGCCTCCTGCTGGATAAAGCGGATCGACTCCGTGTTCCAGTCGATGCCTACTTGCGCGCCTTCTTCGAGCGGTTCGTCGCCGTGATTCTGGCAACACACGAGCATTTCGCCCGCGCGGCTGTCGAGCCGGTAAAGCCATTGGCTACCGAGGAAGAACCGGCTCGTCACGCGGCCGGGCAGACGTCCGCTGCCCGCCGCGCCGAGCTTCAGTTTCTCGGGGCGGATGCACACGGTCACGGCATCGCCGACGCCGATCGCGCGCTCGCGCTCCGGCAGTTGCGAGGTCGAGCCAGTCTCTGCGAGATCGTGGCCGAGATCGATGCGAATGGCCTCGCCGTCGCGCGCGACAATCGTGCCGCGCAGCATGTTGGCCTTGCCGATGAATTGCGACACGAAGCTCGTCTCGGGACGCTCATACGCACGATACGGCGTATCGACCTGCGTGATGCGGCCCGCTTCCATCACGACGACGCGATCGCTGATCGACAGCGCTTCCGACTGATCGTGCGTGACCATGATCGTCGTCGTGCCGATCTTGCGCTGAATGCCGCGCAGCTCGAACTGCATGTCCTCGCGCAGCTTCGCGTCGAGGTTCGACATCGGCTCGTCGAGCAGCAGCACGGGCGGCGCGATGACGATCGCGCGCGCGAGCGCCACGCGCTGACGTTGGCCGCCGGACAGTTCGCGCGGAAAACGATGCGCGAACGCGTCGAGCCGCACGAGCGACAGCGCCTCGCGCACGCGCTCGCGGCGCTCGCTCTTGTCGATGCCGCGCATCTCCAGCCCGAAGCTCACGTTCTGCTCGACGCTCATGTGCGGAAAGAGGGCGTAGCTCTGGAACACGATCCCGAGTCCGCGCCGGTTCGGGCGCATGTGCGTGATGTCGCGGCCATCGAGCATGATGCGCCCGCGCGTCGCTTCGATGAATCCCGCGATCATCTGCAAGGTCGTGGTCTTGCCGCAGCCCGACGGCCCGAGCAGCGAGACGAATTCGCCCTTCTCGACCGACAGATTGACGTCGGCGACGGCGTGCAGATCGCCGAACGATTTCGAAAGATCGGTCAACGTGAGAAACGACATGGCCTGCCCCTTCGGCGCGGCGCGCGCCGGCGATGTACGACTGATTCCGATGAAATGGACTCTAGCCAGCCAAATTCCGAAGCGTCAATTTAAAATTCCAGTGAGTGATTGAAAGTTGATGCCAAATTTCGAACAGCGGAATTGTTTGCTTCTTAGACTGTGGTTTATTCTGCTTAACGTGATCTGGGTAATCCCTTAGATTGCGCAACCCGCGCGGATCGGGTCGAATAGTGGCGGAAAGAGCGCGCAGCGCGGCCATTCCATCGAATGGAATAAACGAGGCGAAGATGAAGGCTTCTGACGAAGGAAACGGAACATCGGCGCCGGAAACGCCCGGCGTCGGCATGCTCGAGCGTGCGTTCGCCGTGATCCGCGCCCTCGGCGAGGATCAGGCCGAAGGCAGTCGTGTCACCGCGCTCGCGAAGGCGGTCGGACTCACGCAGGCGACGGTGCACCGCATCTTGCACGCGCTGATCGCTGAAGGCGTCGTCGAACAGGACGAAGGGACCAAGCGCTATCGGTTGAGCGTCGACTTCTTTTCGCTGGCGGCGCGCGCGGGCAACCCGAGCCGGATGCGCACGCTGTGCCGGCCTGCGCTGCTGCGGCTATGCGCGAGTCTCGGCGACACCATCTTCCTGCTCGTGAAGAGCAGCTTCGATGCGGTATGCCTCGACATGTGCGAAGGCCCGTTCCCGATCCGCTCCTTTACCGGCGACGTGGGCGGACGCGTGGCGCTGGGCGTCGGGCAGGGCAGCCTCGCGATTCTCGCGTTTCAACCCGAGGAAGAGCGCGAGGAGATCATCCGCTTCAACGTGCCGCGGCTGCATAACTATGGCGTGTTCGACGAGGTCTATCTGCGCACCGAGATCGAGCGCGTGCGTGCGCAAGGTTATGCCGGGCGCAACAGCGGGCTGATCGACGGCATGGCGGGCGTCGCGGTGCCGATTCTCGATCGTTCCGGGCTTGCGGTCGGCGCGCTGAGCGTCGGCACGCTGTCGACGCGTCTCGGCGAAGACCGCCTGCCGATGGTGGTCGAGTTGCTGAAGCGTCAGGCCGCGATTATCGGGCCGCAGATCAATCCGTTCGATGTGGCCGCGCGTCGCCCGGTCCACGGTCTGACGCGCGCGATGGCGACCCGGCCGTTGTCCGCTCCGGAGCAGTAGCGCTCACGGGCTCAACCGGCTCACCGTGCGGGCGTTCGATCCATTGAGCAGACGGAAACGGATCGATCCCTGCTACCAGGAAGCCACGAGACGTCGAGTTCAAGAGGAAAGGAACATGAAACGGCTTCGGACATTCGTATGCGTGATCGTGTCGTGCTGCATGAGCACGGCGTATCCCGCACACAAGACGGCATCCGCCAGCGGCCATCACACGAAGGCCACATCCGCTCATGAACGCGGTCTCGACCGCTCGGGCAATCCGCGCAAGGGCAAGGCTTCGTACTATGGCCACAAGTTCTACAAGAAGAAGATGGCCGACGGCACGCAGATGAATCCGCAATCCGACGCGGCCGCCAGCAAGACGCTCCCGCTCGGTACTAAAGCACGGGTCACGAATCTCGAGAACGGCAATAGCGAAGTGGTGCAGATTCGGGATCGCGGCCCGTATGTGAAGGACAGGATCGTCGATGTTTCGCCGAAGACGGCGGACAAGCTCGGGATCAAGAAGGAGGGCACGGCGGCGGTCGAAGTCAAGCCGATCGAAGTTCCTCAGCCTGATGGCACCGTGAAGCTGGGCGCGGGGGCGCGCTAGGTGCGTGCATTTTCCGGGACGGTATGGGCTTTCGCCGGATGCCGCTTTCTACTTGGTTTATTTGCAGAGGGGCAACGCCAATAGACCGACACGCTAACGGGAACCGGCGAAGCCCGATTAACACACAACGCGATGACGCGCCGTACTCTCACTCCTTCTCACGCAACCGGAGTTCCTTCACGCATGACGAGAACCAACGAATATCAGCAGCCCATCGGCGAAGCGGTGATCGACTGGACGCCGCGCGAGCGGCCCGCGCGCATCGCCATCGAAGGCAAGCATTGCCGCATCGAGCCGCTCGATGCGGATCGCCACGCGGCCGATCTCTTCGACGCCTATGGACAGGCCCCGGACGGCAGCGACTGGACCTATCTCTTCGTCGGACCGTTCACGGACTTCGACGCGTTCCGCGACTACCTGACGAAAGCCGCGGCATCCACCGATCCGCTTCACTACACCGTCGTCGATTCCGCGAGCGGCAAGGCGGTCGGCACACTCGCGCTGATGCGCATCGAGCCTGTGCATGGTGTCATCGAAATGGGCAGCGTCACGTTTTCGCCCTTGCTCAAGCAGACGCGCATATCGACGGAAGCGCAGTATCTGTTGATGCGTCATGTCTTCGACGACCTGGGGTATCGGCGCTACGAATGGAAGTGCGACAGCCTGAACGCGCCTTCGCGCAAGACCGCGCTGCGGCTCGGCTTCGAGTTCGAAGGCATCTTCAGGCAGGCGATCGTCTATAAGGGACGCAATCGCGATACCGCCTGGTACGCGATCATCGACAAGGACTGGCCGCGCATACGGCGCGCTTTCGAGCGCTGGCTCGCCGACGACAACTTCGACGCGAACGGCAAGCAACGTGCATCGCTTGCGCAGTTGCGGGAGGAGGGCGGCAAGTGAATCGAATGCCGCCCCGGTGACTTGCTTTTACTTGCCGATGCCGAGCAGTTCGACCTCGAACGTCAGGTCGCTGTTCGGCGGGATCGCGCCGACGCCACGATCCCCGTAGGCGGTTGCCGCGGGGCACGTCAGCTTCGCCTTGCCGCCGACCTTGATCTTCTGCACGCCCTGGGTCCAGCACGGAATCACCCGGTTGAGCGGGAAGGTCGCGGGGCCGCCGTGCTTGCTCGAACTGTCGAACTCGGTGCCGTTGGCAAGCGTGCCGCGATAGTTGACGCTTACCACGTCGTCGGCTTTCGGTTGCGCACCCGTGCCTTGTTTGATGTGTTCGACGACCACGCCCGATGGCAATTTGTCGACGGCGTTGGCGGCGAACGCGCTCGATGCGATGACCGATGCTGCGAGCAAGGCGATGACTGTTTTCATGCGATAACCTCGTTGGACGGAACGCCGATTATATCGGTAGCCTTCCCGCCTCAATCCGGCCGCGCCTGCGGGCATTCCGCCTGATACCAGCGATCGACCTGACGCTGCGCCGCGTGCAGATCGTCCGGATAGTACGGATCGAAAAACTTGGATGGGTCGTATCCGGCCCGCTCCAGCGCCGCCAGTTCGCTCAGGTTGCGCTCGCGCGTGGGCGGCGCGTGGTTCCTGAGCGCGGTGAGGTCGCGGCATTGCGTTGCGCTCAGGTTCGTCGCACTTTGCTGCGTGCCGCCCGCGACGCAGCCGGCGAGCGAGATTGCCAGCGCTGAGAGCGTCGCGCGGATTTTCAGTAGTTTGGTCATGTCGTGCTCCTTCTGCCCGTGTCTGAAGGTTACTGCATACACGAAGCGTCCATCCGAAGTATCCCTGGTACGGCCTGAAGCGCATCGTCCATACCCGGCGACGACTACGGTTGCGCCATTGTTTGCATTTCGCAAATGACGCATTCGCCGGTTCGGCCGTTCTTTTCAAACCGTGTCTGGGCCACTCTCTGTTGCGTCGGCGAGGCGCACTGCGACGAATCCGCCGGCGATTCTGACTCAGGAGACAAAGATGACCTCGAAACGGTGGGATACGTCCTACGAATGGAAAGCGGTGACGCTCCTTGCGCTCGGCTTCGGCCTCGTGGGCCTCGATCGGTGGCTGATCGCGCCGCTCTTCCCGGCGATCATGAAGGACCTGCATCTCACCGCGCAGGACGTCGGCAACTGCATCGGCGTACTGGGTCTCTCATGGGGCGTGTTCGCGGCGCTGATGGGCGGCATCTCCGACAAGATCGGGCGACGCAAGGTGCTGATCCCCGCGATCATCGCTTTCTCGCTGCTCTCCGGTTTCTCGGGCGTCGCGGGCGGTCTCGCCAGTCTGATCGCCGTGCGCGCGCTCATGGGCGTGGCCGAAGGCTCGTTCTGCCCGACGAGCTTCGCCGCGACCGCGGACGCGTCCCATCCGAAACGGCGCGGCTTCAATCTCGGGCTCCAGCAAAGCGGCTTCGCGCTGTTCGGGCTCGCGCTTTCGCCGATCATCGCCACGCAATTGCTCAACGTGGTCTCATGGCGCTGGGTCTTCGCGCTCGTCTCCGTTCCCGGCCTGATTCTCGGGCTGCTGATGTTCTTCGTGATTCGCGAGCCGCGAGCGATCGAGCCGGCGTCTACGGATCGGCAGGCGACGGTCGCAGAGGGCAACTGGCGCGACGTGCTGAAGCGTCGCAACATTCCCGTCGCCATGATTGCGCTCTTCTGTGCGATGACCGGAGTCTTCGTGCTCGGCGCGATGCTGCCGCTTTACCTTACCGAATACCTTTCGCTGGACACTCAGCGCATGGGCATCGTGGTGTCGGCAATCGGCTTTGGCGGCTTCGTCGGGCAGTTCGGTCTGCCGGGGCTTTCCGATATCGTCGGCCGGCGGCTCGCGAGCATCGCCGGCTTCGCGGGCACGGCGGTCATGCTGTATGTGTTTCGCGGTCTCGGGGCGCAGCCGCTCGTCCTCTTCGTCGTGCTGTTCGTCGCGTCCTTCTTTACGCTGGGCCTCGTTTCGCTGCTCTCCGGGCCGGTCGCGACGGAGGCGGCGCCCGTTGGCATGGTGTCGACCGCAATCGGCATCGTGGTGGGCGCAGGGGAGATTTTCGGCGGTGGGGTGGCGCCGGCGCTCTCCGGATTCGTCGCGACACGATTCGGCATCCAGAATATTCTCTGGCTACCGATCTGCGCCGTGCTGCTCGGTATCGGCGTAAGTTTGCTGCTCGAAGAAACCGCGCCCGCCAGGGTGCGCCGCAATGCGCGGGCGGTCGAGCTCACTGGAAGCGAGCAGCCCGAGTAAGTGTGCCGCCCGGGAGCCTCGCGCGCAGCGGATACACTGACATGCTGGACACGATCGAAAGGAACCAGCATGGATCGTTTTCTCAGCATCGAGGCCTTCGTGCGGGTCGCGGAGACCAGCAGCTTCGCGGAGGCCGCGCGTCAGCTCGGGGTGGCCAGCTCGGTGGTCACGACGCGCATCCAGCAGCTCGAAAAGTTTCTCAACGTGCCGCTGTTTCATCGCAGCACGCGGCACGTGCGGCTGTCCGACGTCGGCGAGGCGTTCTATCGGGACTGCGCGGAAGTGGTGGGACGCGTCAACGAACTGACCGACCAGATGCGCGAGTTGCGCGCAACCCCGACCGGGCGGCTGCGCATCCAGATGCTGCCGGGCTTCGCGCTGGGTCACTTCGGCGCGTCGATGGCCGAATTCAATCGACGGTATCCCGGTATCCAGCTCGACGTGATCGTCAATGACCGCGTCGTCGATCCGATCGAGGAAGGCTTCGACGTCGCCTTCCAGATTTTCCCGGCGATCTCCGAATCCTTGATCGAGCGGCGTCTTTTCACCGTCCGGCGTTTGTTTTGCGCGGCGCCCGCGTATTTGCAAGAGCATGGCGCGCCGCGGCATCCGCGTGAATTGCTGGATCACAGGACGGCGCTCTATTCGGGCTATCCGTCGCGCAATCGCTGGACGATGACGCGCGGCGACGAGGTCGTCGAAATCGAATTGCCCGGCATCATCCGCTCCAATTCCGTCCATCTGCTGCACGATTACGCGCTGACGGGCGGCGGGATCGTGTGCCTGCCGACGCTGGTGGCGAGCGCGTCGCTGCTGAATGGGGCGCTCGTGCCGATTCTGGCGGACTACGCACTCTCACCGATGAACTTTGCAGCCGTCTATCCGGCGACGCAGCGTCAGGGGCTCAAGGTGAAGGCGCTGGTCGAGTTTCTCGCCGAGCGACTGGGCCCGGAGCCGGCGTGGGACGTGCCGCTCATCGAGCGCGGATGGGTTCAGTAAGCCATGCAACTAATCGTCTGTCCCGCAACCAGCCTTTGAACGCTGCCAGTCACCGACGCTGCGGCCCGAACATCCGCGACAAGGCCCGTGCAAGCGCCTTCACAACGGCGTCGGCGGTTGGGCGATGCATCAGCGCGATGTCCATCGTCTCGATGGCCGGCAGCCCGCTTTTCGTCGTCAACACGACGTGATCGGGCGCAACGGCCCGCGCCGGGAGAAGGCTGATGCCCAGACCATCGGCGACGGCCGCCTGAATGCCGCTCAGACTCGAACTGATGAAGCTCAGGCGCCAGCGTCGTCCGATGCTTTCGATCGCGTTGGTCATGTCGTCGCGATACAGCCCGCGTGGCGGGAAGGCGACGAGCGGAATCGGATCGAGTCCGATCGACGGACTCTTCGCGCTGTCGATCCATCTTAGTTGCTCCGGCCAGTTCGCGACGGCCTCGCGGCTATTGCGCCGCTGCTTCACGAGGACCAGATCGAGCTCACCGCGATCGTAGCTGTTGCTGATGTCGCGGCACAGTCCGCTCGTCACTTCGAGCTTCACCTGCGGATGCTTGCGATTGAACGCGGCGAGCATGTGCGTCGTCGGCCCGCCGACGAAGTCTTCCGGCACGCCGAGACGCACCGTCAGGCCGACGTTCGCACCGGATAGCGCCTCGATCATTTCATCGTTGAGTGCGAGCATCCGGCGGGCGTAGGCGAGCAGCGTTTCTCCGGCGTCGGTCGGAAGGACGTCGCGGCTGCCGCGTTCGAGCAGCTTGTGTCCCGCCATTTCCTCCAGGCGACGCACCTTCTGGCTCACTGTCGACTGCGTCGAATGAAGCCGTGCGGCGGCTGCGGTGAAGGTGCCGCAATCGGCCACCATGACGATGGCTTTCAGCAGATCCAGGTCGAAGAGCGGGGTACGGGCTTGGGGAACGTTTTTCATCGACCCGGTCGATCTTTGAATTTCGGACTTTGACTTCTATCACGCGTGACCGGGCGCTGGCAATCACACAGCGTTCGTTCGGGCGGCACGCCCGATTAAAAGCGCGTGCCGCATCGCGCGAGAAATCAGCGCAGTGAGTTGAGCGTCAGCTTCATGTGACGGTTGACGTCCTTGTACAGCAGATAGCGGAAACGGCTCGGGCCGCCTGCATAACACGCTTGCGGGCAGAATGCGCGCAGCCACATGAAGTCACCGGCTTCGACTTCGACCCAGTCCTGATTCAGCCGATAAACCGCCTTGCCTTCCAGCACATAGAGACCGTGTTCCATCACGTGCGTTTCCGCGAACGGGATGACGCCGCCGGGCTGGAACGTGACGATGTTCACGTGCATGTCGTGACGCATGTCGCTGGTATCGACGAAGCGCGTCGTCACCCAGCGTCCTTCGGTGCCGGGCATCGGAATCGGCTCCACGTCCTGCTCGTTCGTCACGAACGCTTCGGGCAGCGGCACGCCATCCACGGCTTCATAGTGCTTGCGGACCCAGTGGAAGCGGGCGGTATCTTTATGACGATTGCGCAATTGCCAGTTCGTGCCGGGCGGAATGAACGCATAGCCGCCGGTCTTCAGCACGTGCAGGGTGCCTTGCAGCGTTACTTCGATTTCGCCTTCGACGACGAACAGCACGCCTTCGGCTTTCGGGTCCTGTTCCGGATGCTCGCTGCCGCCGCCGGACGCCACTTCCATGATGTATTGCGAGAACGTTTCGGCAAAGCCCGACAGAGGCCGCGCCAATACCCACAGACGCGTCTTGTCCCAGAACGGCAGATGACTGGTGACGATATCGCGCATCACGCCTTTGGGGATGACGGCATATGCTTCGGTGAACATCGCGCGATCGGTCAGCAACTCTGTCTGTGATGGATGACCGCCATGAGGCGCGTAGTAGGTATTGGTTGACATAGGTAAGTCTCCGTTGGGGTCCACGCCGTCGCACTGAAGGCGACGCCGTGCTGGACCTGTACAAAAATATAGGAGACGCGGGGTATCGACAAATTAAATGTTCGAATGCGGGGTATCCGTTTTCTGAATGGGATCGCAGCCGGTGCTGCGCTCGAGGTCGGCGATGCGCTTGCTGACCGCCGACAGCGTCATGCTCGTGCGGTCGGCGGCGCGCGTGAGACTGCCGAGCTCGGCGACGACGATGAAAAGCCGCAGTGAGTGCAGATCGTAGTGAAAGTAGCTCGTCATGATGTGACTTCACGGGAGGCGTGCCGTGCCGTTATGAAACGTCGGTCCGATGCGCGTCGCAGGAGACGATCGCGGCAAATTCCATCATTGGCTAAGGAACATCAAAAAAGTGCAATGCACATGCCGACGCCCGTACTCAGGAGCACCACAGCGAGCGGCGGTAATCTGAGTTTGAGCGTGATGCCGAGAGCGATAGCCCAGAAAACAACGTCGGCCAGCGAGCGCACCGTGGTGGTCCATAACGGATCATAAAGCGCATGCGCAAGCAGCCCGACCACCGCCGCATTGATCCCGGCGAGCGGCCCCCGCATGGCCGTGTGCCGGCTCGCTGCTTCCCAGAAAGGAAGCGCGCCGGCGACGAGCAATAGCCCGGGAAGAAAGATGGCGATCGTCGCGATCGCCGCGCCGCCCCACGATTGCGGTACGCCGATGCTCCATCCGAGAAACGTTGCAAACGTGAAGAGCGGCCCCGGCAACGCTTGTGCTGCAGCATAGCCGCCGAGAAAGAGGTTCGTGCCGATCCAGCCCGAGTCGACTGTCGCCGCTTTCAGCAACGGAAGCACGACATGACCGCCGCCGAACACCAGCGCGCCGGAACGAAAGAAAGCATCGAATAAGCGAATGCCTTGAAGTCGCGTGACGTCGGCGACGACCGGAAGGACGATCAATAAGACTGCAAAGGTGCTCAGACAAGCGTATGCCGCGACACGCGAGAATGGCACGCAAAAGATGCTCGCGGAGTCGATCGATGCGGCTTCGGTTTCATACGCAATCGAAGGTCGCAAGAGCAGCGATCCGAGAAACGCGCCTCCGAGGAGCACCATCCATTGGCTCCATGCCAGAGGCGATATGAAAAGACATGCTCCGGCGAGCAGAGCGATGGCGGCATGTCGCACTCCGGGGCACAAGCGCCGCGCCATGTCGAGCAGCGCTTGAGTCACGATCACTACGGCAGCCAGCTTCAGGCCGTGAACGAGCGCGTCTCCGAGCGTGTTATGAAAAGCGAAGGGTGCTGCGATCGCGACGGCGACCATGGCGACGACAGAGGGCAATGTGAAGCCGCACCATGCCATGAATCCGCCCAACCAGCCGGCCCTGAGCAATCCAATCGAGAATCCCACCTGGCTGCTTGCCGGGCCGGGCAAGATCTGACACAAAGCGACGAGTTGAGCGAATTGCGCATCATTCAGCCATTGCCGACGCGTGACGAATTCATGGCGAAAATAGCCGATATGAGCGGTAGGACCGCCGAAAGACGTCAAGCCAAGTTTCAGGAAGGCGAGAAAGACCGATCGCGCAGCGCGCGAGTCAAAGGATTTCGGCTTCGCTCGTAGCATCTTTTCATTCTTCTGTTGCGACCGTGGAAGCGTGCATTATGACCTATGAGGGCAGCGGTCTTGTCGCGTCTTTGCAATCGCAGTGCTTTGTGCCAGGAGCGGAAACATTTAACGCAAATCAAATGACGACCGCCTCGCGATCTTTAACCTGTACCTTCAAAGCAAGCATTTGCGAGTCGATGCAATGGGAAAGATCATTGGATTAGTCGGCGTCGTCGTGTTGATAGTTATCGTCGTTGCTGTCCTTGTCGTTCAGTGCACGATTTGGCGAAACGCCGATTAGAGAGAATCGACGGGATTCGCCAAGGCGTGTCGCTGACAGCAACATATCTGCTCAATGCGACAGAAGAACAGGAAGCGTCGATACCTGCAGGAGATTGTTGGTCACACCGCCCAGCACCCTTTCGAGTCCACGCGAATGCGCATAGGCGCCCGCGACGAGCATGTCCGCATGCACACGGTTCGCTTTGTCTATCAACGTCATCCCTGTGCTTTCGCCGCTCACGCGAGGCGTCGAGGAGAAACTCGCGCGAATGCCTTGACGATCCAGATAAGCGGAAATTTCGATACCTGCGGGCGCTTGTATGTCTCTATGGCGCTCGACGGTCATGATCTCGACGAATCGGGCACGACGCAAGATGGGCAGCGCATCGGCGACTGCGCGCGCGGCTTCGCGGCTGTCGTCCCACGCAATGACCACGTTCTCGCCGATAGTCGCAAAGTCGCCCGTTCGCGGCACGAGCAGCACCGGGCGTCCCGCACCGAGCACGACGTCCTCGACGAAATGCCGCGCAACGAAAGCATCGGGATCGTCAGGATCATCCTGTCCGAGCAGGATCACGTCGGCATGGCGGCCATGTAACGTGGCGGCATCGAGTACGGAGCCTGCCGGCGCACGCCACTCTGCGTTGATACCGGCCAGTTCGGCAGCGCGCTCGAATGCTTCGCGCGCCCGGTCGAGCGAGGTTCGGCGCTGTTGTTCGTATCCGTTGCGTAGCAGGGGCTCTGCCGGCTCGAAAAGGTGATGAACGAGGTCCTGACAAACCAGATAGAGACCGATGACATGCGCATCGAAACGGCGGGCGATGTCCAATGCATACCGGGTCCGCACATCGCAACGCCGGCTGTTATCCAGATGGACGAGAATGGTTTTCCAGTTCATGACGTCGTCTCCTCGAGAGCCATCGAGCCATAGGGTCTTTCGTGCGATCTCGCGGGCACGAGCAGGACCGGGCACGATGCGATACGGGCATCAGTGGGACATCAATACCGGCACGGTCATCGACGCGAGGAAGGTTCGCGTGGCGCCGCCGAGCACGAGTTCCTGCCAGCGCGCATGTCCATAGCCACCCATGACCACCAGGTCCGCATTCAGATCGGCAGCGCGGGAAAGCAGCATTTCACCCGCGGATGCGTTCGGAGTAACGCCGCCCGATGAGACTTCGGCCTTGATGCCATGCCGCGCGACGCAGGCCGCGATGTCCGCGCCCGGAATGCGGTCGTCGCCTGCTTCCCGCCGCGGCGTATCGACGCTCACGATCGAGACACGCTCGGCCGTCTTCAGAAAGGGCAGGGCGTCATGCACGGCGCGGGTCGCTTCGCGGCTGCCGTCCCAGGCGATCATCGGATGTTTTCCGACCGAGGCGAAGAAGCCCGTGTACGGGACAAGCAGGACCGGTCGGCCCGAGGTGAGGATGGTGGTCTCCGGAAAGTGGTCGCCGACGTAAGACTCCGGATCGGCCGCATCGTCCTGGCTGACGACGATGAGATCCGCGCAGCGCGCAAAACGGGGAATGGAATCGTTCGCTCGTTGCTGTGTTTCGATCCATTCACCCGACACGCCCGCGCGCTTGATTTCCGCATGAAACAGCCGCTCGATCGCACCGCGCTGTTCGCGCCGCCTGGCCGCGTGTTGCTCGTAGTACTCGGCGGTACCCGCCATGATGTTGAAGGCGCGCGGGTCGGGCTCGAACACCGCAAAGAGCCCGATGACATGCGCGCCGAAGCGCTTGGCGAGCTGCAACGCGGTTTCCAGTCTGGGATGCGCGCGCACGCTGGTGTCCAGGTGCACGAGAATGGTCTTGTAGCTCATCGGATGGCTCCTCGAGTCGAATTGCGCTGCATGAGTGCACATGCCCGCGTGTTCTTCACTGGCACCCAGTTTATGGAGGCGGCTCGACGGCGCGGTTGACTCAGGTCAACGGCGCCGCGCTTTATCGAAGGGACCGGTTTGGATTGACTCAGGTCAATCGGCAACACCATGACGGGGATACAGTGGCCTCGTCAGATCGTCATCATCGAAATGTCATGAATGAGTCGCGGAGAATGCAGATGTCCAAAGTGCTCGTAGTTTGCTTTTCTCGCAGCGGCACAACGCGTGCCATAGGTGCGGCATTAGCGGAGCGGCTGCACGCCGACTTCGAGGTCATCACGGAACCGGTCGATCGCTCGGGGCCGTTGGGCTATTTGCGCTCTCTCGCCGATGCCGTGTTCACGCGAAGTGTGCATATCGAGGAATCGCGCCGCGATGTGGCGAATTACGACGTGGTCGTTGTCGGGACGCCGGTATGGGCCGGTACGATCAGCGCGCCGGTACGCGCATGGCTCGCTATCCACCGGCGCAAGCTGCCGCATGTGGCCTTTTTCTGCACGCAGCAAATGCGAGGCGATGCCAAGGTTTTTCGCGAGATGACGAAACTCGCCGGCAAGCAGCCGGTCGCGCGTTGCGCCCTTACAGCCCGGCTGGATGCACAGGCGAAACAGCGCTTCATCGAGATTTTCGTGGATCGTATCGAGCGCACGCTGGCGCGAATCGACAATCTCGAATGGGCCGTGTAAGCGGTTAATAGGAAATCGGAGTTATCAATGTACCGGAACATCATGGTCGCACTCGACGGAAGCGAACCGTCGCAACGTGCATTGGACGAAGCGATCCGTTGTGGAAAGGGCTCGCAAGCGCGAGTGCGCGCAGTTTTCGTCGCGGATGCGGCGGCGCTGTCGTCATATCCGGTGCGTCATCGCAACGAGGTGTTCAGCAACGCGCGCCGCATGCTCGACGGCGCGCGGGAGCGCGTTCAGGCGGCCGGTCTCGAATGCGAGACACAACTGCTGGAAACCGAAAACACAACGGACACGGTTGCGCGATGCCTTCAGCGCTTCGCGACGCAAACGCAAGTCGACATGGTTGTCATGGGCACGCACGGCCACACCGGTATTCGGCGGCTGGTCCTCGGCAGCGTCGCCGAAGCATTCTTGCGACATTCGACTTGTCCGGTGCTTTTGATCCGATCACTCGCTCAGGCGTGACGCAACGCTTGCTGAGACCCTGCTGGGCTACGGGATGCTGTCGCTCACGTTTGCGAGTATCGATGACAGGCCGGCATCGTCGATGAAAAGCTTTGATGCGGAGCACGAAATGAGGAAGCAGTGCATGGGGACAGTATTGCTTCTGGGACTGGCGGCTTGCGCATCCGATGCACGCTGGAACCAGTTTCGGCAGACCGAGCCCACCCTCGTGGAGGCGCGAGAGTTTGCAACGATCGACTGCTCGGGAAGCGACGAATGTGCGCAACGTTGGGACCGCACGCGCCAGTACGTCGCGCGCTATTCAGCCACTCGCATACGTCATGCGGATGCGGCTGCGATCGAAACGGGCCGGCCGCTCGAAGCCGGCGTGGTGTATCTGTGGGCTACGCGTACGCCGGCGGCACCGGGCAGCGGGCGCGCGCGCATCAGCTTGAAAGGCATGTGCCGCGGCATGTATGGCATGGACGGCGGCCCCGGCTGGCTCTACGCGCAATGCGCCAGTCAGATTCGCAGCATCGAGATGAATTTCCGGGGCTTCGTCCTGGCGCCGGCTGAAGGCTGCGCGGACGATGCTGCGTGATCGAGCATCACTTGACATGAGTCAATTCGGTTACGCATTGAAAGCGGACGATGAGTGGACGTCGCAACGTGCGAAGAACGCCGGATTCATCAGCAAAACCGGCAAGGACAAAGTTCGGTGGGGGAGGAAGATCATGGGGCTCGGCATGCAAATCGCCTATCAGGGCTTTGTCGGTAGTAACGACGTCGAACGCGCGGCCGGTGTCGAACTCGTGCGACTCGAGCGCGCCGCGAAAGACATCGCGAACTGCCATCTGACGATCGAAGCGTATCGGGATCAGTCTGGAGACCGCCGCTATGATGCGCGGCTCGATCTCGTGACGCGTGATTTCGATCTTATTCCAGTTGAACACGCCTCGGACCTGGATGTCGGCGCGGCGATTCATCAGGCATTCGACAACGCGATGCGCTGTCTTCAACACATGCGCTTTTCGTCGAACTGAGGCGTTCGGCTCACGTTGCGAATGGGCCGGGACCGCGTGTCTGTGCGCTTCCTTCACCCAGGACGTCGGGCTCGTCGGAAAAGATCTCGTGTTCAGCAAGCGTAGTTTCGCTGTCGACGCACTGGATGTGCCAATACCCTGCGTTCGGGGCACGAGGCGCGTTTGAGTCGCCGCAGGCAAAGACTACGGCTCGTCCGCGCTCGCACGTCACAAGTTCCGCGGTGCCGGACACTACTTGCCGCGCCGCGAGCACCAGGCCCTCGAGCATGGCGACAGGAGCAGAAACGTCGGGACCGCGCAGCAGGGTGCCGCCCGGCGTGAGTTCCCACGTTCCCCATGATGGCAGCTCGATGCGGTCATGCGCTTCCCGCGACCAGCGTCCGCGTTCCTTATCGAGCCATAGCACCGCAAACGCCGATTCGGCTTCTCGATTAAAAGCGTCGAGCTTGATGGTGATTCGCATAACGGTCTCCTGCGAAGTGGTCAATGACGCAATACCCACTCGACTAACGTATGGGCGTCTTCAGGCGAGAGCGGGCCGCCACGCTCCGCGGGCGAGGGCATGGCCATGTTTCCCCAATGCGCACGACCGCCGACGCGCAGTTTGTGTTCGAGCATGATGTGCGCGCGTGGGTCGTCGCGGTAGCGGTTGGCGATCTCCTGAAACGATGGAGCGAGGAAAGGCGCATCGTTGGTGTGGCAGAACATGCAATGCTGCTGGTCGATGAGTGCGCTCGGTTCGGGCTGGGCGAGCGCGCGCGATGCGATGAGCAGCAGTGCGGCAAGAAGCGCACCCAGTGCGACATGTCGGGCGTGAACGCGCGGGCCATCGGATCGCGCGCGATGACCGAGAAAGCGGTGAGTGTGCATGATCGGTGAGAGAAGTGTTCACACATTGATCATGCGGGTGCTTCTCTCGCGGGCGTTGATCTGAGTCAACGCCGGTCATGGGTCGAACGCAAACACTGAGTGGTGTACGAGCCGACATCCGCGAGGAAGCGCGATCATGAACATCAGCTTTCCAATCCAGGCGCCCGCGTATCTCGGCGATGAGCCCGCGCTCATGTTCTGGGCGCTCGTGGACGACACGCGCATTGAATGCACCATATCGGCGGAAGCGCTCCAGGATCATTTCGGCGCAGCGTCCTCGCGCGAGGACGACCTCCAACGCGCGTTCGAGATGAACCGCGCCGTCATAGAAGGGGCAGCAGAACAATTGCTGACCAGCGTCGGCTGCAGACCGGTCGTGCTTCGCAGCGGATACTTCCGGTTCAGCAGTGGAGGCGCTGCTGCGGGCACGCATCGGACGCGCCCGGTCAGGTGACGGTTTCAGTGTGCGGCCGACATTCCGCCAGGCGTGCAGACACAGATCCGCCGCTCACACCCTTTCGAGCCCTGCCTGATCCAGTATCCGCACTTCCTTGCCGCGCGCATCGACCACGCCGGCCTTTTGCAGTTTGGAGAACATGCGGCTCACCGTCTCCAGCTTGAGGCCCAGATAGCTGCCGATCTCCTCGCGTGTCATGCGCAACAGAAACTGTGCGGGGGAATAGCCTCGCGCCTTCATGCGCGTCGAGATGTTGAGCAGGAAAGCCGCGACGCGTTGCTCGGCCGTCATCGTGCCGAGGAGCATCATGAGGTTGGATTCGCGCACGATCTCGCTGCTCATCAGTCGATGCACGTGATGCTGGATCGTCTTGACCTCGCGGCAAAGCAGTTCGAGCAAGTCGAAGGGGATGATGCAGACGACGCTGTCTTCGAGCGCGATCGCGTCGCACCCGTGGTGATCCGAGCTGACTCCGTCGAGCCCGAGCGCGTCGCCTGCCAGGTGAAAGCCCGTGACTTGCTCGTTGCCGTCACGATGCATGACGACGGTTTTGAAGCAGCCGCTACGCACGGCGTAGACGCTCTGAAAGGCATCCCCGGATCGATAGAGCGTCTCACCGCGCCGCACGGTCCGGGTCGAGCAGATGATCGCGTCGAGCCGCTCGTATTCATCCGACGAGAGACCGCTCGGCATACACACGTGCTGCATCGAGCAGGTCGAACAGCGCGCACCCTTGCGTGTTTCCGAGCTATCCGCGATCTGGAAAGTGCGGCGCGGGACCGGCGCTTCGGATTGTCGGAGGATGGATCGGCCTTCGCTCACTGGGAACATGGTGTGTCTCCTGTCGAACCGGGGTTCGCGCGCGCGAGGCGGATGCCGGGGAAGTCGGCGTCTCGATGCGCGGCGGATGATTCCATGCGTCGAATTATTGGCCGCGCTGTCTCGAAATTAAATCGGCGGCGGCGGAAAGTTCGGTAGGGATTTCGGCAGGCGTGTAGGGAAATCCTGACGAGCGAACGCTTACGCGTCGTCGTTATCGTCGTCGAAAAGCTTGTGGCGCACGGCATAGCGCACGAGGGCGGCCTCGTGCGGCATCTGCATTTTCTCGAGAATGCGCGCCTTGTATGTGCTGATGGTCTTCGCGCTCACGGACAGCGCCTCGCCGATCTGGTTGATGGACTCGCCCGCGCAAAGCCGCTGAAACACCTCGAACTCCCGGTCCGACAAGCGTTGATGGGGCAGCGCGTCGGCAGGCTCGGTCAGGCTTTGCGCGAGGCGCTCGGCCATCGAGAGGCTCACGTACACGCCGCCCGCGGCGACCTTGGTGACGGCAGCCAGTAATTCCGCGCTCGCGCTTTCCTTCGTCAGATACCCCGACGCACCGCCCTTGAATGCCCGGGCGGCGTATTGCTGTTCGGCATGCATGGTGAGTACGAGAATGCGTAGCGCGGGCCTTTCATCCTTGATCTGCTTGAGGAGGTCGATGCCGCTGCGGCCCGGCATGGACAGATCGAGCACCAGCACCTGCGCCGGCGTCGAGCGCACCAGCGCGAGTGTGCTCGCCGCGTCGCAGGCTTCACCGGCCACCTCGAAACCACTCGCGTTGCCGAGAATGTGGCGCAGGCCGTCGCGCACCATCGCGTGATCGTCCGCAATCAGCACTCTTGTAGTCATGGTTGCGATTCCCTCTCCGCCACCGCTTCGCGTGGCAGGACGACTGTCAGCACGAAGCCGCACTCGGGCGTCGAATCGATGAACACGCGCCCGCCCAGTGCATGCGCGCGTTCACGCACCCCGATCAAGCCGAACGATTTGCCGTTCGCGGCCGGCAAGGACGAGGCGCCGATGCCGTCGTCGCCCACGCGCAGCACGCAGTTGGCAGCATCGGCGTTGAGCGACACTTCGACGCGGCTCGCGCGGGCGTGTCGCACGATATTCGCAAACGCCTCCTCGATGATACGGAAGACCGCGGTTGCGGCATCCGCGTTGAACGCGAGATCGCCGGTATCGAGATTGTGCCTCACGTCGATGCCGTGGCGCCGGATGAAATCATCGACAAGCCAGTCGATGGCAGCCGATAACCCCAGGTCGTCCAGCATGACGGGCCGCTGATCCGATGCGATGCGTCTGAGCGAGGCGATGTTGCGGTCGATAAGCCCAACCATGTGCTGAAACTGAGCGGCAACGTCTTCATTCAGCAGTGTGTGCGCGCCAAGCTGTGCGTGCAGCGCGAATATATTCATTTTGAGCGCGCTCAGCGTTTGCCCGAGATCATCGTGCAAGTCGCGTGCGACGCGGCTCTTTTCCTGCTCGCGTACTTGCTGGAGATTGGCCGAGAGCGCGCGCAATTCTTCGCGCGAACGCTGAAGCTCGGCCTCGGCCTTCACGCGCTCGGTGACATCGCGAAGAATCACGGTGAACAGCTTGCCGTCGTCATCTTCGACCTGCGATATCGATGCCTCGATGGGAAACTCCTCGCCGTCGGCGCGCAGGCCGTATAGCACGCGCTGCGGGCCCATCTGACGATCCGATACCCCCGTGCTTCCGAAGTGCCGGACCTGGTGCTCATGCGCCGACCGGTAACGCTCGGGGATGAAGCGCGACAGCGGCCCGCCGATCGCGTCGCTCGCCGCGCACCGGAACACGCGTTCGGCCATGGGATTGAACAGGACAATACGTTGCGTCGAATCGACTGTGATGATGGCGTCCGTCGTAGACCGGATGATGCCGTCGAGCCGCGTGTGGCTCACGGTTGTCGAACCGGCGCTCGCCCGCCTGACGCGTTGCGTGGAAAGTAGAAGGATGGCGCTCGCAAGCAGCAGGGCGCAGATCGCGGCGGCCGCCAGCAGCCACGCCCGTGCTGCGACAGACAGCGTACAAATCGAAGGCAGGTATTGAACGCCGATCCAGCACACGCCGAAGAGTGTCGCTCCCGCCAGCAGTGCTTGCCCGGTTGCTTCGCGCGACGAGGCTCGTCGAACGTGCTGGCCGTTCGCTTGCGCGGGACTTCGACCTTCGTTTTCGCTCATACGCTTCGGCGGTCCGTGCTTGCGTGTCGTGAAGCTGCGCAGTAAGGGAAGTGCGAATTAATTATAGGGTCGACGCGCGCGCCGCCGGGATCAGTCGGCAGTTTCTGCGGTTTGCTCCCGGCGTTGCGCGTCCTCTTCGGCCTCGCGTCCCGGCACGAGCATCACGGGACAATGTGCAATTCGCATGAAACGCTCGGCGACGCTGCCCAGCACCAGGCGCCGCCAGCCGCGCCGGCCATGCGTACCCATGACGACGAGGTCGGCGCCGAAATCCTCGGCACAGCGCAGGATGCGTTCCGCGATGTCATCGCCGGTCAGCTCGACTTCGCTGATGCGCGGCGTGCCTTTCACGCCTTCGCGCACCATGCGCTCGACGGCTTGCGCGCCGAGGCGCCGGCCCTCTTCGAGAAGCGCTTCGCGCATGTCGGGATAGAAGGTAGCGGCGGCGTCATACGCGATCGGCTGCAAATCGACGACATAGAGCGGCTGCAGCTCGGCGCCGTTCGCTCGCGCGATTTTGATGGCTTCATCGAAGGCGTGCGCGGAAGTGACGCTACCGTCGATCGGCGCGAGTATGCGGGTGTACATGGGGGGCTCCTCGAAAGGTGAAAGAGGTGCGGTTCAGTGGGACATGAGCACGGGTATCGTCATCGCGCAGCACCGTCCGGTGTCCTTCCAGAGGACCACTTCCTGCTCGTCGGTTCGATCCGGTTGCCGGCGCTTCCGCTGCGCGCTGGCCTGCATGGGGAGATTCTGCGGATCGTGGAGCAGATCTCCGTTGACTCAAATCAAACGATGGCATCGCGAAAACAGATGCGTCATTCATTGACCTGGCTCAAGGCCGCGCTGCGCGCTGCGCTTAGCATCGGCGTGTCGGGCTCGCTGCAGGCAACGGAATGATTGAAGCGCCCGATGCTTCTACGCCGGAACGATGAAACGGGCGCGGCATGACAACTGATATTCGCTTTATCCAAGGGAGAACCGCCATGTCGCTCAAGGGATCCATAGACGATGCCGATTGGACCGTCACCTGCTGCACGGAGCAAACGCCCCGAGGTGTCGAATGTTCGATCAGCGTCGAGCAGCGCAACGTGGAGGGTGGCCGCTTCATGCATCGCTTCAGGCACGCGAGCACCTTCGATAACGAACGTGAAGCCGTAATTGCCGGGCTGCGCGAAGGCATGGCGTGGATTCGTCTAAAGGCCACCCATACGATCAACGTCTAGCCGGATTCGATTCGATGCAGCCAGTGGCCGCTCGGTGGATAACCTCGAATTCAACTGAATGCCTTGCATTGTCGCGCCATTGGAGGCGCCATCTTTTAGACATGACCGGCTGGGTACGCGCGTCAGGCGAGGGCGATTCGACACGAGTCAATGAAACATGCCGAACGCGATACGCCGCATTGGCTTGATCTGCGTCAGGCGTCGTGTCATAGCGAGCGGTAGGCGGTGCGAATCGAATCCGCGGGCCGCGCCGGGAGGTAAGTTATGGAAGCAGACAAGGACACGCCGGCGCGCGCTGGCGGCTTCAGGCGCGTCGTTCTTTGCGTCGATTCCTCCGACGCGTCTCGCTGCGCCGCCGCTTTTGCGCGGCATTTCTTACGGCCTGACACCCAACTCACGATTGCCGCTGTGGCACTCGACCCGCATCTGCTCGCACCCCACGCGGCGCTCGCCGGGCTTGATTTCGGCGCTGCGCACAAAGAGCTGGTGGAAGATGCGAAATGCGCGATTGCCGAGTCGAGCAGTGCGCTCGCGGGCGCGACCGCCTCCGTGCGAGCACGGGTGATCGATCTCGCGAAAGAGGGCGGCGATGTTGCGCATGCGCTCGCAAGAGCCGCACAGGCAGAGCACGCGGATCTCATGATCCTGGGTACCCGGCAACATCACGGTCTCGTGAGGTGGCTCGATCCGTCCGTGACAGACAGGCTGAGCCAGCTTGCACCTTGCGCGATGATCGCGGTGCCTGCGGGTTACGACGCCGCGCGCGACGCTGGCATTCATCGGATTCTGTTCGCGGTCGATGGCAGTCCGACGTCGCTCGCGGCGGTGAACCTCGGTGCCGCGCTTGCGACGCCTGACACGCGGATACGTGTGGTCTATGTCGTCGATCGCGCGGTACGTTACAGCGATTTCGTACCCGTGACCGCGCTCGAGGACGCGTTCGTCAAGGAAGGCGAGTCGGCGATCGCAGCGGCGGCAGGGCGGCTGGCATCTGCGCCCAACGTCACACGCTCGCACGTGTCGGTCGATCTGATCAGCACGGACATCAGCGCCGACGATGTCTCTCATGCGCTGCTGCGCGAAGCCGAACGCTGGAACGCCGATCTCATCGTGCTGGGAACGCACGGCAGACGTGGCGTGATGCGAGCGTTCGTTGGCAGCGTCGCCAACCGGGTGGCGAGCCTCGCGAAGATTCCCTCGATGCTGGTTCGCGACCAGCACGATCGAGTTGCAAGCAGTTGATGCATGTCAACGGCGTGCAGAGCGCGCGCGGTATCGTGAACCACGCACGCGAGAAAGTGCGTGATGGATGTGTCGAAAGACGACTTTCCCTCATGTTCCGATCACTTAGCCGCCTGGAGATGAAGATGCAAGCACGCGACGTAATGACTACCTCTGTCGTTTCCGTGACGCCCGATACGACGGTGCACGAACTGGCGATGTTGCTGACGAAGCACCGTATCAGCGCCGCACCTGTCGTCGATCAGGAACAGCATGTCGTCGGCATGATCAGCGAGGGCGACCTGCTCCATCGCGAGGAGATCGATACCGAGAAGACGCCGTCTCGCCGGTCCTGGTGGCTCGAGATGCTGGGCTCGGATAGCGGCGCGGAAGACTACATCAGGTCGCACGCGCGCAAGGTGGGCGAGATCATGAGTCGCGACCCCATCTGTGTCAGCGAGGACGCATCGCTCACCGAGATTGCTTCGGTGCTCGAAAGCCATCACATCAAGCGCGTGCCTGTGTTGCGCGAAGGGCGCGTCGTGGGCATCGTGAGCCGTTCGAATCTCGTGCAGGCGCTGGCTTCCGCGTTCGTTGAGCCGCGGGCTCCCGCGACGAGCGATGCGGAAATCCGCGCAATGCTCATGGGCGAGCTCGCCGGACGCGGCTGGGCGTTCCCGGGGCGCAATATCGTCGTGCGCGATGGCGTGGTGCATCTGTGGGGCACTGTCTGGTCGAGCGATCAACTGGATGCCATGCGCATCGCGTCGGAGAGCATTCCGGGCGTCAAGCGGGTGGAGGATCACACCATCCCGTACCCGATCATGCCGGGCATCTGAGCTTGCGTGGGCACGGCGTCATCGCGCGCCGTGCGATTGGCTACGAGCCGAGGAGTGCATCCATGATTCAGGAATTAACGCTCGACGCACCGGTATGTTGCGAGGGCGGCTGCGTCCAATTCACCGGCAGTCTGGACGGAAGACCGCAGACCTTCCGCGTCGAGGGCGACGTGTTTCGCGAGTTGTTGCAGGTCAGGCATCTCGACGAAGCAAGCATGAAGAATCTCTTCATGGCCGACCCGGAGCACTTTCTGTTCGTCGCGGCCCGCAAGCTCGGCGAGCTGGGTCCGAGCAACGCGCCCATTCACTTGACGCTTGCCGATCTGCTTCGTTGAAGGCGACGGGTCCGTCCGGTCAGTACGACATCAGGACCGGAAGCTCGGCTTCGCGGAGCACGGCCCGCGTGAAGCCGCCAAGGAGTGTTTCGCGCACGCGGCCATGGTGAAATGCGCCCATGACGAGCAGTCGCGCGCTCTGCGATTTCAGATAGGAGGTCAATGCCTCCTCGACATGTGCGCCCCGCGGGACGGAGAGTTCGATGACGTTCGCGCGAACCGCGTGCCGGATCAGGCTTCGCGCGAGGTCCGACGCGGCGCGCCCGTCGCCGAGCGGCGGGTCTCGGTCAGTGCGGATAGATACGATGTCCACGCGCCTCGCCCTTGAGAGCAACGGCAGTGCATCGTAAGCGGCGCGCGCGGCTTCCCGGCTGCCGTCCCATGCGATGACCGCCGTCGCACCGAGCGGGCTCGGCGAGTTCTTGCAGGGCCAAACCAGTACCGGGCCGCCCGCACCCATGATCGTGCTTTCGGGAAAGCGGTCGGCGAGATAGGCGTCGGGCTCGTCCGGATCATGTTGTCCCACGATGGTGAGATCGGCGCAGCGCGCATGATCGATGACCGAAGATCCTCCGGTCATTTCGCTTGCCCGCCAGTCGTGCTCCACTTTGGTCGACGCGAGGCGCACGCGGAACATGTGCTCGGCGCGCTCGCGCCGCTCGCGGCATAGATCCGCAAGCGGCACCTCGTAGCGGTGCTGGCGATCCGCCTGGTAGTAGAAGCGCGGATCGAGCGTGAATTCGGAGTACACGCCGTACAGATGGGCATCGAAGCGTTCGGCGAGCGCGACTGCGGCGTCGAGCCGGTGCTTCGCGTGCGTGCCCGTATCGAGTTGCACGACGATCGTCTTGAAGGTCATGAGAGCCTCACAATCTGCTGTGCGGGTCATGATGTCGTCCGCTTCATTGGCTCAGCACCCACTGAACGAGCTTGTGTGCGTCTTCCCTCGAAAGGGGGCCGCCGCCTCGCCCGGCTGCGGAGGGCATCGCCATGTTTCCCCAGTGCGCCTCGCCGCCCTGGCGCAGTTTTTTTTCCAGCATGTCGCTTGCGCCGGGCACGTCGCGGTAGCGGTCGGCAATCTGCTGGAACGAGGGCGCGCGGAAAGCCGTGTCGACCTTATGGCAAAACATGCAGCGCTGCGCGTCGACGAGCCCGAAAGGTTCCGGCGTCGTGAACGCGAGGCAGGGGCCGCACACACTCACGCATACGAACGCGCCGAGCGTCCGGGTCACGTGAGAGCGGGCGTGCCGAACCGGGCGGCGCCGATCCGCCTCTGGCTCACGCAATGACGCGATCGCAGGCTCGAACATCGTGCTCACGCGTTCTGATGTGCTTCAGCGACAGCGGGCACCGCATTGGCGATCAGACGATAGAGGCTCGCCAGGCTCTCGCCTTCGAAAGTCGCCTCGCCGAACGGGTCCAGACGGCGCTCGACGGCCGCATCGAGGCATGCCCAGTCGGCTTCAGTCAGAAAACGTTCGGCGGCAGGAATGATGACCGTCTCCTCGACGCGCCTGTGGTTCGCGCAAAAGTCGACGTATTGCTCCATCAGCGTGCGCAGACCAAGCAGCACGGCTTCGCCCTTCAACTCGAAACGGGTGAGCGCGTGCTCGAGATTGCGCAGGCGCACGTCGCCTTCGATATGCTCGCATTGCAGTTCGTCCAGCACGTCGTCGAAGTCGTCCGTGCGGCTTCTTAGCGCAGCGAAGAGGAAGCGGTCTTCCATCGGGTGATGGAACTGTTCCGGATACTCGCGGATGTAGTAAAGCATTGCGCGCAGCACGATGGGATCGGGCGGAGAGCCGCCCTCGCCGAGCATGCGGACGAAGTCGAGCATGGTCTCGGTGACGGAGGCAAGCCGCTTGTGATCGAGACGGATCACGTGTAGTGCGGCGCGTTCGGTTGTGTCGTTCATAGTGGCTCCAGTGCGACCATTCATGGGCTTCGATGAGCGTGCGCGAAGTGTCCGACCGTCTGCGCCAGCAAGGGGCTCGACCCGACCGGCAGCTTCAGATTGGCCGCGAGCGCCGTGCGGTTCATCCAGCCACGAGCACCCACGGCCAGCCCCACCGAAGCGCAATACAGATAGACGTTCTGCACGATCGCGCCGGCGCTTGCATACGCGAAGCTCTCGCGCTGGCGGGCGGGCACGTCCTGCATGCGGTTCAGATCGGCGACATAGACGAGATCGACGGGCGCATTCGAGAGGAAGTCTTGGTATCCCGTCGTTGCGCGCAGATCGAACGGCGCGGCGAGCACGAGCCGGTGTGCGTCCGGGTCATACCGATACGAGCCCGTGGCAAGCAGCACGTAGATATCGATCTCATAGCCGCCGAGCGCGGACGGCGCCGTACGGCCGCCCTCCGCGTCGCGGTTGATGCCATTGGCGGCCCACAGCAACTCGCCGAGCACATCGAGATTGATGGCTTCATCCGAGAATTCCCGTGAGGTCCGGCGCGCGGCGAGCGCATCCAGCAAGGGCATGCCGCCGAAGCGCAGCGGCCGGGGAAGAACGATGACGGCGTTCGGCGCCGTGTCGAGCGGACGCGGTGCCGGTGCATTCAGCACGGCGCCGATGCGAAAGAGCGGTCTGACCATGATTGCATGCTCGCCGATGAAAGCATCCGATGAGAGGGAGTTGACTGATTCTTTCACCTCGCGTGACATCGCGATTGATCTGGATCAGTCCGCATGCGCCTGACGGTACCGCTACGCTCGAACGCGCTCCCACTCTCGCTTGACTCACATCAACGAATTGCCTGCGCTCAGGCTTATGCTGGCCCGAATCCAACGGACCGATCATGCAGACCCATTGCCCGTCGAAACTTCGGCGAGGCTCGGTGAACTCACCCGGCGCATCGAACGCGAGTCGATGGCACGCCTGCCGCTCTTTGAAGAGAAGCCCCGCACTCGAACCCTCCTGTCGACGAGAGCAAGCGTCGAATGTCATGTCGAGCAGATCGTCCTCACTTCACTTTTACGTCGTCGGTGTCGTTGCGCTCGGGCTTGCGGCCGGAGCAGGCCTGTTCACGGCGGGGCGGATCGCCATCGCGCACGCGCTCTGGCTTGCGTGCGTGGCGCCATCGTTCGCGATCTTGTGCTTATCGACCGCACAAAAGTTGCGTCGGCGCGAGGCGGGCGTCGATGTCCTCGCGCTGCTCTCGATGGGCGTCGCTGCTCTTACCGGCGAATATTTCACCGCGGCAGTCATCTCGCTGATGGTGGCAGGCGGAAGGGCGCTCGAAGCGTTCGGGCAGGCGCGTGCGGGCGCCGAGATGACGGCGTTGCTCACGCTTGCGCCGAACTATGGGCACCGGTACGAAGCGGGAGAATGGCGTCAGGTCGATCCGGAGGCGATTCGCACGGGAGACCGCTTGCTCGTCCGGGCCGGAGAGCGGGTGCCGGTAGACGGCACGCTCAAACAGGAAGCGGAACTCGATGAGTCGGCGCTTACCGGCGAGGCGGCCATACGGCCGCGAGGCGCCGGCGAGCTCATTCAAAGCGGCGTGTTGAACGCGGGCGCGCCGTTCGAAATGATCGCGACAGCGGCGGCGCGTGACAGCACGTTCTCCGGCATCATCCGTATGGTCGAAGCGGCGCAACAGGCGCGCAGTCCGACCGCGCGTCTCGCGGATCGATACGCGATATTCTTCGTTCCGCTCACGATCGTCGTCGCGGGCGCATGCTGGATCTTGACCGGCGACGTGATCCGCGCGCTGGCCGTTCTGGTCGTCGCGACGCCTTGCCCGCTGTTACTCGCCGTGCCCATTGCGATCGTTTCGGGTATGTCCGCTTGCGCCAGGCGCGGCGTACTGGTCAAGAGCGGCGACGCCATTGAACGTCTGGCGCGAGCACAGATCCTTTTCTTCGACAAGACTGGCACGCTGACGAGCGGACGCGCCCGGCTCGTCTCGATCGAGAGCAGTCCCGGCATCGAACCCGAACTCGTTTTGCAACTGGCCGCTTCGCTGGCGCAGGCGTCGGCACATGTCGTGGCAGAAGCGCTCACGGTGGCGGCACGCGAGCGCGGCCTCTCGCTCGTTGCGCCGTCGCAGGTCACCGAGTGTCCAGGAGCGGGCGTGATCGGCACAGTCGATGGCAAGGTCGTGGTCATCGGTTCATTCGCGCATGCAGTCGCCCGGGCGCAAGCTGCGCCGTGGAGCGCTGCGGTCCTGCGCCATCTCGGTCATGAAGGCGGTTCGGCCGTCTTTGTGGACGTGGACGGCGTGATGGTCGGCGCACTCAGGCTCGCCGATCCCATCCGGCTGGATACGCCCCGTGCATTGCGCTTGCTCAGACGCGCAGGCATCAGGCGAATCGCCATGCTGACGGGCGACCGGAAGGATGTCGCGGACTGCATCGGCGCGAGTCTGGGCGTCGACGAAGTCCATGCCGAACAGACGCCCGGCGACAAGCTCTCTTTGATCCGTTCTGCCCGCGCGGAGGGTGTGGTCGTCATGGTCGGCGACGGCGTCAACGATGCGCCCGCGCTCGCGGCCGCCGATATCGGCGTAGCAATGGGCGCGCGGGGTGCCGCGGCCTCCGCGCAGGCTGCTGACATCGTGCTGCTGACCGATCGGCTCGACCGCCTCGTGGAGGGCCTGGAAATCGCCAGACGATGCCAGCACATCGCCGTACAAAGTGCGGCGGCGGGCATGGGATTGTCGATCGCTGCCATGATCGTGGCAGCGCTCGGTTACCTGAGTCCACCGTACGGCGCTGTGTTGCAGGAAGTGATAGACATCGCCGTGATCGCAAACGCGCTTCGTGTCCTGCACATGAAGTCCAGGTCGCGCCAGCATGCGCTGCCGCGAGGCGATGCGGAGCGCCTGCGAGCCGCCCACCTCGGACTCGAACCGGTATTGGGTGAAATCAGGCGTCTCGCTGAAGGTTTGCCTGGGCTTCCGAGGCAAGCAGTCTCGGCGGAGCTGGAAAGAATCAACGAACTCCTGGTGCGTGTTCTGCTGGCGCACGAGAAGGAGGACGATATCCGTCTGTATCCAGACCTCGCCAGGCGGCTCGGCGGTGAAGACCCCATGGCGGCGATGGCCGGCACTCACGCGGAGATCTTTCGCACTGTTCACGTGTTACGGCGCATAGCGGCCGATCTTCCGGCAGACGGACCGGACGAACGGTGCGTACGAGAGTTGCAGCGACTGCTGTACGTCCTCGATGCCGTCGTCCGCCTGCACTGCGCGCAGGAGGACGAGCTTTTTCATGCACTCGATGACAGCGCCTGAGCAACGTGCAGCACTTAGCCGAATGCGGAGTTGACGAGCAATAGCGGTGTGCACGTGATGCCCACCACGCGGCGCGCAACGCTGCCGAGCACCCAGCGCGCGGCTCCGCGCCGGCCATGCGTGCCCATGACGAGCAGGTCGGCACGCCACGCGTTCGCCTCGCGCACGATTGTATGAGCGATATCGTCCCTGCACTGGCTGGTGCTCACGATCTCAGCGGTTTTGTGTCCGGGAACGTGATCGAGCACGCGTCGCGCGATCGTCATGGCCGACTTGCCTTCTGCCATGAATGCTTCTTCGAACAAGGCAAAGGGCAGAGGATTGTCGAACCGCGCGGCTTTGTCGATGACGTAGATCGTTTTTATGCAAGTTTCCGATGTCGCGAACTTCGCGCCCACGCGAAGCGCCGGAACGACCTCGGTGCTGCCGTCGACAGCGAAGAGAATGCGCCGCGGACCTTTCTCATCCGTCGCTGCGAAAGACTCCGGAACGATCAGGAGAGGCAGCTTGACATTGGCGGTCAGCGGCTCGGCTACGTTGCCTTCGATCCAGCGCAGCAATCCGTGATGCTGACGCGCACCGATGACCAGCAGATCCGCATTCCACTTCGTCGCTACTTCAGCGATCGCATGCACGACGTCCCCACCTTGCTTCGATAATTCGACAAGCTCGGTATCGGCATGAAGTCCATGCCCGGCGAATTGCGCCTGGGCGTGACGCAGCATTTCGCGGCCGCTTTCGATCAGATCGCGGCGGACCGAGTCGAGTGAAAGCGGGATTCTGTCCGGAAGCGGCAGCGGTACATACGGGTTATCGACCACGCTGACAAGACGCACGAACGTGCCGGGTGAGACGAAGCTGCAAGCGTAGCGAAGCGCGTTCTCCGATGCAGGCGACGTGTCGAGGGCGATCAGTACTCGTCGCGGCCGATAGGCCTCGGCCTTATCTTCAGTGGGTTCCATGTTCGTATATCGGGCAGTCGTCTCGGCGTGCCCTTCTGTATGCGATAGCACCATCTTGATTGCGCCCGCGTCGGGGAGGTTGATCTAGATCAGATCGGCGCAGCTTGCGATCGCATCATGATGGATGGAAGGCGGACCAACTGGCCGGTTCGCCTGCACCGTCTTGCGTCAGATTTCTGCTAAGCGGCGCGTCAGGTTCATATCGGCGCTGACACTCAACCCGACGCTCCGCTCCGATAGCGGCGATATAGCGGCAATAGCGAAATGAAAAAGCGAACGGATGCGTCGAATGCATCGTGGTTTGCCCCAATCGTGATCCTCGCGTTGGGAGCACTGCTGGTCCGCCCATTCATCGGCCCGGTCTTGTGGGCATTCCTTCTTGCCTATGCAACGTGGCCCTTGTACATATTCATGCGTAAGGGCATGCGCGGCGGCGCGTCGTTGAGCGCGCTGATGATGACCGTCTCGGTCGCGCTGGTCATCGTCGGATCGACGATTGCCATTGGAGTGCCGTTGACCCGCGAGGTCGTCGAAGTCGCTAATCGATTCGTCGCGTGGAGCGGCGGGGAGCCGAAGCGGCTTGCCTCAGTTGTCGCGGATGTTCCGGTCGTCGGCGCGAGACTATCCGAGCTGATACGCGACGCGCCAGCCTTGAGGAAAGATGTCGCATTTCCAGGCGACGGATGGTTGAGCGCCCTGTCGAAGGCGGGCCGCCTGGCAGGCCGCAATGTGCTGCACTTCGGCTTTACTTTCATTGCGCTCTATTTCACTTATCGGCATGGTGAATCGCTGATTGCGAAGGTACGTCGGTTACTGGAACCGCTTATAGGTCCAAGGCTCGAAGCCTACGTCGCGGTACTTCGCAGCGTGACGCGCGCGGTGCTAATCGGGGTTCCCCTCACTGCAATCGGGCAAGCGGCGTGTGCCGGCATAGGTTACTGGGCGGCAGGCGTCGATGAGCCGCTATTGCTTGCGTTGCTGACGGCATTCGCGGCGCTCGTGCCGTTCGGCGCGCTCTTCGTTTGGCTGCCCACCGGCGTCGCGCTGCTCATGGAAGCAAATCTGTGGGGCGGCATCGGTCTGCTGCTTTGGGGCGCGCTGGTGGTCAGCTCGGTCGACAATGTCATCCGCATGGTGGTCATCGGCAATGCGGTGCGCATGCCGTTCGCCCTGGCGTTGCTCAGTATCATCGGAGGCGTTGCCGCGTTCGGACTCATTGGCCTGTTCGCGGGCCCGCTCGTGGCGGAGATGCTGCGCATGCTATGGGATGAACGAATACACCCTGCACCGAAGACCGAGACCCGGAGCAAACTCGCCTTCACGAAGTCTATGTCTGGCCGCTCGTTACGCCTTGACCGTCATCGTCCGACGAGCGCCGCGCGCGCGATGATGCGCCGAGGAGCGCGACGACGTCGCGACTCGGCGCGCGCTGCAATTGATCCTTATCAAACGAGTCTGGCTCGACGGCGGTAGTCTGGTTCACCGTGACAACGTCAAGGACTCGTGGGTCCGTTCGCGGGCGACTGATGTCTGCCTCGGCATGCGCTTCGCTGTCACGGCCGGTCTGATCAATGCGTTGTGGGACGATTGACATGAGCACGCTGACGATGTCGCCGACGAATGTTTCCGCACCCCGCTCAACCCTGCCGGCAGAACGGCGCGCAGAGGGCTCGCCCCAAAACGACAACGCGCTGATCGTCGCAATCGACGATGCGCTTCGGCTGGACGCGCACCTTGCATCGGAACCGGTGATCGTAGATGTTCATGACGGGCGCGTGACGCTTCGGGGAAGCGTCAGAAGCTACGCGAATAAGCGGGTCATATGCGAGATCGCTGGCGCACTGCCGGGCGTTGACTCCGTAAACGACTGCATCGTAGTGGAACTGTCGCATGAAGCGCAGCGCACGGATGCCGCGCTGGCGTCGGATGTGCGCGTGGCGCTGAGATGGGAGGCGTGCCTTCCTGCGGATGCGATTGAAGTTGCGGTAGAGCATGGCTGCGTCACCTTGTCGGGCGAGATGCCGTGGTCCTTCCAGCGAAAACTCGCGGAGCATGTCGTCGCGCATTTGACAGGCATCACCGGAATAGTCAACCTGTTGCGGGTCAGTGACCGGCAGATGCAATTGCAGGCGACGTCCGGTATCCACGCGGCCATGCGCCGTGCGGCCGATATCGAGGCAGACGATATCGAAATGCGCGTCGCCGACGGCACCGTCACGCTCCGAGGCACGGTATCGTCGGCGGCCGCGAAAAAGGTCGCATACGAGGCGGTTCGTTCGCTCGATGGCGTTCATACGGTGCTCGACGAGACCCGCGTCAGGCACGACGACTGACTGACGGCGACGGCAAACCGACAGCGGGTGTTCGTTGCAACCACGAGCGCGTCATGCCCGTGTACGTTTCTTATTATGCTGCCGGCGGCAAGCGCGTTCGCAGGAACGAGCAGGTGACGAATAGGAAGAAGTTTGCGTAAGGGCCGAGCCACAGCGCGACGCTGACAATGCCATCCATTCGTCGTCCATCTTCAAGCAAGCGGTCGCATAGCGCTCGGCGAACCAAGCGGCCAACGTCTCTCCGGCTGGCGTTGCTTCGTTGGACGACGTTCGCTCCGCGCGCACCGCTGCGGCCGCTGGCACCCCGGAAGCGTAGACGCAGCCAAACGCCCAGGCGGGCAGGCGGGTCGCCGATCGCCGAAAAGTATCAAGGCGACTTCTCGGTCATGCCCCCTCAACGCGAAAGCAGCGCGTGTAGCGTTCAATCATGTATGACGTTAAACCCATTGTTGACATAGATATCAGTTTGCGGTTTAATCTTCCGAAACGGAGGCGCGGACTACCCCCGTGATGAGAGCTCCAACCTGCGTATTCCGAGAGAGGTGCAGTTTGAAGGCAGTGGCAGCAAGCTGTTTGTAACCAGAGCCGTTGCTATGAAGCGGAAACGCCTAACACGCGCGGAGCGCAAAGAGCGAACGCGGGAACGGCTGCTCGACGCGGCCGAGACAATGTTCGTACGTAAGGGGTTGGCTGCAACGAGCGTGGACGACATCTCGGAGGAGGCCGGATACTCGCGTGGTGCGTTCTACTTTAACTTTGAGAGCAAGGCTGAAGTGCTAATCGAGCTGTTGCGGCGGGACGGCGAACGGACTTGTTTGAATTTGCACGCGATCACGAAGAAGGGCGGCACGTCCGATGAAGTGAAGGAACGTGCCACTGCCTGTTTCACCGATTCCCTCAGGCCCGATTCGTTCAGTCTTTGGGCAGAAGGTGCTCTTCTAGCATCGAGGGATGCTGCGTACCGAGATCCCATCAATGCGTTGCGAAACCAGAGATTAGCCGCTACGGGTGAGTGCATTCGGAGCCTACGGGCGGCCAATAAAGCGGAATTGTCGCGCGGACAGACAGAGGCACTGGCGATCGGGATGGCGAGTATCAGCGATGGCATTATGTTCTTCAACATGATTAACGGGCCAAACATGTGCGGCAAGGGCTTAAGGACTATTGCTGTCGCCTTCTTATCGTGGGTCATTGAGCACGGCCCCGAATACGAAGACGATAAATGACTGAACTTTTGCCCCGGAGTTAGGGGGGGCTGGGCCGATTTCGACCGCTGGAAGCCTGACATCCTTAACAAATAAGGGCAGCCAAACCATATCGTTTCGACAGAGAGGCGCTTTCTACTATTAGGAAGCCAAAGTAATTTATGCGGACCATGCGCGATCATGCATGCAACGTTCCCGGGCGAAGAAGCGCAACCAGCTAGCACCCGGATGAGAGTACCTTTGACTACTTACCATCGCCAGTCGTTGTTTTGGGGCGCCGTAGCCTTGTTGGCCGGTGTTTTGCTGTGGGCATTGCGTCCTGTTCTAACACCGTTTCTTCTCGGTGCAATCATCGCGTACGTTTTACAGCCGGGCGTGGAGTGGCTAGTTCGACATCGCACGCCCAGGGGCCTCGCCGCCCTGCTTATGATCTCTCTGATCGCAATGCTTATCGGGTTGTTCGCATTGTTAGTATTTGCTGTCCTTCAAAAGGAAGGACCTGAGCTTGCGAGGCAGCTTCCTTCAATGGTGCAGAATCTCGACGCCGTTCTGAGACCGCGGATGGCTTTACTGGGAATTGACTACTCGGTCAATCTGGCGAATATCCGTGAGGCTTTAACCGCACGTTTATCAGCAAGCGAGCAAGGCGCTGCTCCCTCGGCTTGGGAGTATCTGCGCACAAGCGGCAGCCTGATGGTCAGCGTCGCGGGGAATGTGGTGCTCGTGCCCCTCGTTCTTTTCTACCTGCTCTATGACCGGCATGAAGCGTTCGAGCGCATAGAGAGCTTTGTGCCGCGACGCTGGCTCGCGAAAACACGGGATTTCATTGCGGAGATCGATCAGATGATGTCGCAGTATCTGCGCGGGCAACTGCTCGTCGTCGGAATACTCGCGCTGTTTTATCCGGTTGCGCTAAAGATCGCCGGGTTGGACGTCGCACTGCCCGTCGGTCTTCTCACAGGGCTTGCCGTGTTCATCCCTTACATCGGGTTCGCGACCGCGCTGGCATTGGCGCTTCTGGCTGCGTTTCTGCAGTTCGCAAACTGGTACGGGTTCGGAGCCGTGATTGTAGTGTATGGAGTCGGGCAAATCTTGGAGAGCGTCGTTCTTACGCCCCGGCTCGTCGGCGAGCGCATTGGCCTGCATCCGCTTGCCGTCATCTTCTCGTTACTTGCTTTTGGCGAGCTGTTTGGTTTCTTTGGCGTTCTGCTTGCATTGCCTGCCAGCGCGGTGTTCGCTTCTGCTTTGCGGGAACTGCGGCGCCGTTATCTGATGAGCGCATTTTACCGGACCCGAACATACCAAGATCGGGGACCGTAGCGCAGAAAGTTTGCAATGGCCGGGCGTTCCGCGTGCGATCTCTCGCCGAATGCGGGGCTTCGCTGAATTCGAGTTCTTGTAGCGAGTCAGCGACGCATCAGGAGCTTTCTTGTTCTCGCTCTGCTGGCGAGGCTTGCTTCTCGCGGCCACGGCTAGCCCGATCAGCGCTGTTGGCATTTCTACCTCGACTCATCACCTGCCTTGTGAACATCGTGAAACTATCCGGACCCGTCGCGCTAAAACGGGCGCGCTCTTTGTTACCCTTCTTGTTCCGGTCGACGCACCGGTTACCCGTTGTCGTCGCGGCGTGCGGCGCAATCCTTCTTTCGGCATGCCACCAGCGTGAAGCCGTCGTGCCGGAAGCCAAACCGGTTGTCGCCCTTGCGGTTCATCCGGATGCGAACAACGCGAGTGCCTCGTTGCCTGCGCAGGTCCAGGCCCGTTACTCCACACCCCTGTCGTTTCGCGTGGGCGGCAAAATCATCGAGCGACGAGTGCGCATCGGCGATTCGGTCAAGGCGGGGCAGACGGTTGCGTTACTTGACCCAACCGATCTGCGCAACAACCTTGCCAATGCAAGAGCACTGTTGGCCGCCGCCGAGCATCGGCTCAGCTTCGCCAAGCAGCAGCTTGACCGTGATCAGGCGCAGGCGCACGCGAACCTGATCGCCGCAGCGCAACTAGAGCAGACTCAGGATGCCTATGCGACGGCTCTGGCGCAGCGCGATTCGGCGCGAGCCCAGATGGCGCTCGCGACCGATCAACTGCGCTACACGGCGCTGACAGCTGACCATGACGGTGTGGTCACATCGGAGGATGCCGATACCGGACAGAACATGCAGGCCACGCAGGCCGTCTATCACGTTGATTGGACGGGCGACGTCGACATCGTCTGTGACGCGCCGGAACGGGCACTGAACGCGTTGACGATCGGGGCACGAGCGCGCGTCACATTGCCGGCGCTGCCGGGCAAGACGCTCGAAGCGCGGGTGCGTGAGGTGTCGGCCGCGGCCGATAGCGAAAGCCGCACATGGCGGGTGAAGTTGACGCTGGCTGCACCGGGTCCGCAAGTGCGCCTTGGCATGACGGCAAATGTGATGTTCGACGTGGCCGACGATAGCGCTTCGGGCGAGCCGTTCACACTGCCGGTGACAGCGCTCTTTCACAAGGGCGAGAATCCGGCCGTCTGGGTCGTGCGTAACGGCAGCAATACGCTCGAGCTGCGCCCGGTCACGATCGAGCGATATGACGAGCGCACGGTCTCGGTGAGTTCGGGCCTGCATGACGGCGACCGGGTCGTTCTGCAAGGCGTGCATGCCGTGAGTTCAGGCCAGCAGGTGCAGGCGGTGCCTCCGCTTCATCAGGAGAACTTCCCGACATGAACGCGCGCGACCATGAAAGCGCGCGCGCGAGCGCGCCCGTGAATGCTTCTGATAATGCCGCCGCTGGCGGAACCGGTTTCAATCTGTCTGCCTGGGCGCTGCGGCATCAGCAGCTTGTGATCTTTCTGATCGGTCTGATGACGCTCTTTGGTGTGATCGGTTATACGCAGCTAGCACAATCGGAAGATCCGCCGTTCACCTTTCGGACGATGGTCATCAAGACCTACTGGCCGGGCGCTGCGTCCCGCGACGTGCAGGAACAGATCACGGACCGGATCGGTCGCCAACTGCAGGCGGCCCCCTATGTGGACAATATCAAGAGCTATTCGCGCCCAGGCGAGTCGATGATCTTCTTCGCGATGAAGGACTCGGCGCCTGTTAAGGAGGTGCCCGAGACCTGGTATCAGGTGCGCAAGAAGGTGGGCGACATACGGGCAACGCTTCCGAAAGGCGCGGTAGGACCATTCTTCAACGACGAGTTCGGCGACGTCTACACGAACATCTATGCGCTCGAAGGCGACGGCTTCACGCCCGCGCAACTGCATGACTACGCAGACAAGCTGCGTACCGTCTTGTTGCGCGTGCCTGGCGTGGCAAAGGTCGAATACTTCGGCGATCCCGATCAGCACATCTTTGTCGAAATTTCGAATGCGCAGCTGACGCGACTGTCGATCACGCCGCAGCAGCTCGCCCAGGCCATCGATGCGCAGAACACCGTCGCACCCGTGGGCACTATTACGACGGCGGACGACCGTGTGTTTGTACGGCCGAGCGGCGCTTTCAAGGATGAGCAGGCGCTCGCGGACATGCTGATCACGGTGAACAAGCGTGCGTTCCGCCTCGGCGACATTGCGACGATCAAACGCGGTTACGACGATCCGCCAGTTACCCAAATGCGCCTCGGCGGTCAAGCGGTACTCGGCATCGGCGTGACCATGCAAAAGGGCGGCGACGTCATCAATCTCGGTAAGGCACTGGACGCGAGGACGGCTGAACTGCAGGGCTCATTGCCAGCGGGTCTGAAACTCGCGGCCGTCTCAAGCATGCCGCATGCGGTTAAGCATTCAGTAGACGACTTCGTCGAGGCGGTTGGCGAAGCAGTGGCGATCGTGCTGGTTGTCAGCCTCATCTCGCTGGGCTTGCGAACGGGCATGGTCGTCGTCATCACGATCCCGATCGTCCTGGCAGTGACGGCGCTATGCATGCACTTGTTCGGCATTGGATTGGACAAGGTGTCGCTTGGCACGCTCGTGCTCGCGTTGGGGCTGCTCGTCGACGACGCGATCATTGCCGTCGAAATGATGGCCGTGAAGCTCGAGCAGGGTTGGAGCCGCGTGCGCGCGGCGGCCTTTGCGTACACGAGTACGGCATTCCCCATGCTGACGGGCACGCTTGTGACCGTCTCGGGCTTCCTCCCGATTGCGCTTGCGAAATCGAGCACGGGCGAGTACACGCGCTCGATCTTCGAAGTCTCGGCCATTTCGCTCGTCGTCTCGTGGTTCGCAGCCGTCGTGCTTGTGCCGTTGCTGGGGTTTCACCTGCTTCCGGAGCGCAAGGATCATGCGAGCGGCGGCCACGACCATGAACACGACGTCTACAACACGGGCTTCTATCGGCGCCTGTCGGGCTGGGTCGCGTTGTGCATTGACCGACGCTGGGTCGTGCTCGGGGTCACCGCCGTGCTCTTCGTCATTGCGATGGGAGCGTTCACGCGGGTCCCGCAGCAATTCTTCCCCAACTCCGAGCGCCCGGAGTTGCTCGTCGACCTGAGGCTCCCGGAAGGTGCTTCGTTCGAGGCGACATTACGTGAATCAAAGCGTTTGGAGAAAATTCTCGATGGTAAGCACGGGATCGACCACTTCGTCGACTTCGTCGGCACCGGTGCGCCGCGATTCTATCTACCGCTCGACCAGCAGCTTCAGCAGCCCAACTTCGCGCAGTTCATCGTCACGGCCAAAGACGTGGAGACGCGCGAGGCGTTGATGCACTGGCTCGACGGGAAACTGGAAAAGGACTTTTCCGGCGTGCGCACACGCGTCGCGCGCCTCGAAAACGGGCCGCCTGTGGGTTTCCCGATCAAGTTCCGCGTGAGCGGTGACGATATCGCAACGGTGCGCACGCTGGCGGACACCGTTGCGCAGAAGGTCCGCGCCGACTCACGGACGCGCAACGTCCAGTTCGACTGGGACGAGCCGGCCGAACGGTCAATCTCGTTCGAGATCGACCAGAACAGGGCCCGCCAGCTTGGCGTCACATCGGAGGACGTGTCCAGCTTCCTCGCCATGACGTTGTCCGGCTACACGGTCACGCAGTATCGCGAGCGCGACAAGCTGATCAATGTCGACCTACGTGCGCCGAAGAGCGAGCGCGTCGACCCCGCGAAGCTTACGAGCCTCGCCATCCCGACACCGAACGGCGCGGTGCCGCTCGGCTCGCTCGGGCATGTGCGCAACACGTTGGAATACGGCGTGATCTGGGAGCGCGATCGCCAGCCGACCATCACCGTGCAGGCGGACGTGCGCGGCGACGCGCAGGGCATCGACGTCACGCGCGACATCGAGCGCGCACTTACCGCTGTGCGCTCTAAGCTGCCTGTCGGATATCGGATCGAGGTGGGCGGAGCGGTCGAAGAGAGCGTGAAGGGCCAGACGTCGATCAACGCGGAAATGCCGCTGATGATCATCGCCGTGCTGACGCTGCTGATGATCCAGCTAAAGAACTTCGCGCGCACGTTTATCGTCGTGCTGACGGCGCCGCTGGGGCTTATTGGGGTGGTGACTGCACTGCTGCTGTTCGGCAAACCGTTCGGGTTTGTCGCGCTGCTCGGTGTGATTGCGATGTTCGGCATCATCATGCGCAACTCCGTGATTCTGGTCGACCAGATCGACCAGGACATCGCGGCGGGGCACGCGCGCTACGACGCCATTATCGGCGCAACGGTGCGGCGCTTCAGGCCCATCATGCTGACGGCCGCCGCTGCCGTGCTCGCGCTGATCCCGCTACTTCGCTCGGGCTTCTTCGGACCCATGGCGACTGCACTGATGGGCGGCATCACCGTCGCCACCATGCTGACGGTGTTCTTTTTGCCAGCGCTCTACGCGACGTGCTTCAGGGTGCGCCGCGACGAGCGCAGTGCGCAACCCGTCGTCGTCGAGCATGCGGAGGTTTGATCATGAATTTTACATACAAGACATCCGCGGTGGCTGTGGCCGCGGCACTCACTGTGACGGCTTGCTCGTTCGGGCCCAGCGGTGAGCCGCCGGCCACGCCGTCGCCCCCGCGCTATGGCGCCCAGGCGCAGCCGTCGAAGACCGCGGATGCGGGTGGTGTCGTACAGACATTCGATGTCGGCGCAACTGCGGTTCCGCAATGGTGGCATCTTTACCGTTCCGACGGCCTCGATGCCCTCGTCGACGAAGGCTTGCGCAACAGTCCGACGCTCGCGGCGACGCAGCGCACGCTTGCTGCAGCACAAGAGGAACTTCGCGCGCAGGTGGGCGCATCGACGCTGCCGTCCATCGACGGCGCCGTGCAGGTCGAGCGCGCGCGTTCACCCGTCGTGCCGGGGCTTGGCCCTGAGCAGGTGCAATACAACTTCTTTGCCGGGCAACTGCTCGCGCATTACACGTTCGACCTGTTCGGCCAGACGCGGTATATGAATTCGGCGAGCGCGGCCCGTGTGAACGCGCAGGCGTTTGAACTGGAGGCGTCGCGTCGTGCGCTTGCCGCGAACATCGTCGGCAGCGCGATCAATGTGGCGGCGCTCGACCGGCAGATCGCGCTCAGCGAGCGTCTCGTTGCGGTGTCCGGCGATGCCGCAAACGAGGATCAGCAGCGCTATGCGCTGGGCTCGGTCTCGCGCGCACAGGCGCTTGCGTCGAAACAGGACGCCGCTGCCATCGCGGCGACGCTGCCGGCGCTGCGTCAGCAACGCGCGCTCGCGATCCATGCGCTGGCGGTGTTGATCGGCCGCACGCCGGACAACGCGCCGAGCGTGCCCGATCTCGATAGCCTGTCGCTGCCCGAGCATGTACCGGTTGCCGTGCCTTCGGACCTGCTGCGCTCGCGTCCGGATATCCGGGCCGCCGACGCGGCCGTCAAGGCAGCAGCGGCCGACGTGGGGGCTGCAACCGCGCAACTCTTTCCGAGCCTGTCGCTAACCGGATCGATGGGGCGCGGGGGCTTCAGCTGGCCAGCAGTGCTCTCAGGCGCGGGCGGCCTGTGGGCTATCGGCGCGGGCCTTTCGCAGCCGATCTTTCATGGTGGCGCGCTGTTCGCACAGCGCCGCGCATCGATCGACGCATACGACGCCGCTGTATTGCACTACAAGTCGACGGTGCTCTCTGCCTTCCAGGATGTGGCGAATTCTCTTGCCGCGCTCGATAACGACGCGCAGACGCTCGCTTCGAACGAGGCCGCGACAGAAGCCGCGCGTGAGGCATTCGACGATACGGCGTCGCGCCATCGCATGGGCTCACTGTCTTCGGCGGCAACCCATGCTACCGAGGCAAGGTATCTCAACGCCCAGATAGGTGCCACGCGCGCAGCGGCCCAGCGCATGAGTGATACAGCGGCATTGTTCCAGGCGATGGGCGAACTACCCGCGGCTCAGCAGACGGCTGCGTCAACGAAAACTTCAACGCAATGACGGCATTGTTGAACGTGCAAGGGCGATCTGGCCGGATCGGATCGTCCTCGCCGTTCAGCCCGAACCAGACGATAGGCGTTTGGAACATACAACGACAGACGCCCCGCTGCGGAAAACGAGTGTCAGAGGACGCTGCGCTGCCTGTTCACGTCATCGGAGCGCGGCGCGACGGTATTGTACGCGCGGCCGTTGGTCAGTCCTGCCAGAGCATGACCAACGGATTTGCTCGCTTCGCGATCCTCAATTTTCCTCGACGGCTTCATCGACGATGGGCAGTGGCCGCGCCGCAATCTTTTCCGCCTCAGCGCGCTTTAGCCCGAGCGTTTGCAGCAACATCGCTGCCGTGCGCTCCGGGAAGTGCTCGCCGCTGAAGCCGAGTTCTTTCAGCACGCCCGCCGCGTTCGCGCCAGGCGCGACGAAGTTCAGCTCGGCGGCGATCGCGCAGAGGACCGTGCCGCCCACTGCGAGAAATCCGATAAACGGGTCGGCAACGACGAACCGTTTTGCGGCAATGCCGTTGCCGATGTCGCGCAGTAGCCGCTGGCCCAGCCCGCGGCTCATCGCGCGCGCAGAAAACCCTTCACGGATCAGGAAACGCCCCCACACCGGATCGTGCCGCGCCCGCAGGACAGTGTGGCGCACAGAGACGGCGACCACCTCTGCGGGGTCGGTAATGCCGCCCGCAAGGCGATCGAGCATGTTCGCGAATTCTTCGAACACGTTATCGACGAGCGTCGCGTAGATCGCTTCCTTCGATTCGAAGTGGTTGTAAAACGAGCCGAAACCGACGTCGGCGGCCTCGGTGATTTCGTTGATCGCGACGCCCTCCATGCCCTTTTCGGCCATCAACCTGAGGGCGGCGTCGAGCAGACGGGAACGTGTCTCGCGTTTGCGGCGCGCGCCGCGTGGCTCCCGCTCTTCTGCGACGGGAGGCGGAGTGACGGGTGCAGCAGCGCTGGAACGTTTGGCCGGCCGGCGATTTATCGCGTTCGTCATGGTGATCCCAAGTCTGGTTATACCCGCAGTATAGATTCAAACCTCTATATTGACAAAACGATCATCGATGAGTTTAATGTCACAAACGGCCAGAGAGAGCCGGCCTTGTAAACGGAGACGGAGTGACTGTGGAGACAACATCAAAGGAAGGTGCCGGGCCGTTCGCCTCGCACGGCCGGGCTGGTCAGCGGATCGAAACGCTTCCGCCAGCGGCGGATGTTCTATTGGTGGGTTGCGAACCGGTGGGCGCAACCCTACGACGCTTTCCTTGCCAGGACAGCACTGCTGGTTAGCCAGTGAGCGCGACACTGCCTGGCGTCTCGAAACCGCTATCCACACCGCGTGAATATTCTATGAAACTGACCACTGCGCATCCGGCCCGCCACCCCAATCCCACGACCAAAGCGTCGGCATTGGCCTATCTGATATTCGATCGGCCAGACCTTGAGAAAGCCGAGCAGTTCCTCAATGACTTCGGGCTTCGAACCGTGTCGCGGAGTGAGGCGCTCCTCCTCTTGCGGGGAACGGGCGCTTCGCCCTTCTGCTATGTCGTTCGGAAGGCTTCGAAAGCCCGGTTCGTCGGCTTCGGATTGCAGGTCGATAACAGGGCCGATCTTGATGCACTCGCAAAACTGCCTGGCGCTTCGGGTGTCGAACGGTTCTCCTTGGCAGGCGGCGGCTATGTAGTACGACTGGCGGACCCGTCAGGTTTTCGCGTGGACGCGATATGGGGCCAGGAGCGCACTGCGCCGTTGTCCCATCGGCCAGCATTGCCGTTCAACTCCGTAGATGCGACCGTCCGCATCAATGGGACGCAGCGGCCGCCCGAGAATGCTCCGGAAATTATCCGGCTCGGACATGTCGTGCTCGAACTCGCCGACTATCAGGAAACGTGCGCATGGTACACGCAGCATTTCGGCTTCATCCCGAGCGATGTGCAGGTGCTTCCCGATGGCTCGCCCGTCGTTGCGTTCATGCGGCTCGACCTGGGTGACAAGCCGGCCGATCATCATACGCTTGCATTCGCACAAGGCTTTCAGCCCACCTACAGCCATAGCGCGTATGAGCTCGTCGATGCCGACGCGGTCGGCATGGGTCAGCGCGTCCTGCGCGAGAAGGGCTGGACGCACGCGTGGGGGATTGGCCGACATATCCTGGGCAGCCAGATCTTTGACTACTGGCAGGACCCGTGGGGCAACAAGCACGAGCACTATTGCGACGGCGATCTGTTTACCGCCGATGTGCCGACGGGCGTGCACGCGGTGAGCCGTGAGGCGATGGCACAGTGGGGGCCGACGATGCCGCGCAGCTTCACGAAGCCGAGCTTTACCCCCGCGAGCATCGTGGCGCTCTTCAGAAACCTGCGCCGTAGTCCCGATCTGACGCTGAGCAAGCTGCGGACACTGGCGAAGATTTTCGCCTGAACCAACCTCTTCCATGGCACCTGGAGATCAATAAATGGCACTTCACGTTCTGCATTACTTGCATGATGGCCGCGCGCAGTGGGGCGTGGTTGCTCATGGCGCCATCACCCCAATTCCCGGCGAGTTCAAGTCGACCGCTGAGTTTATCGAGGCCAACCCGGTTGAACGGTTACTGATGCTCGGCGCTCCGACGATTCCGGAGTCCAAAGTGCAATGGCTATCGCCCGTGACGGCCAATCAACAGTTCATCTGCCAGGGTGCGAATTACCGCGAGCACATGATTGAGTCTGGCATGGACCCGGACGTGAAGAAATTCAATATGATCTTCACGAAGGCGACAAGCTGCATCGTCCCGGCGAATTCGCACGTGGTGAAACCAAGCGAAGTTCGTTTCCTGGACTACGAGATCGAGCTCGGTTTGGTACTCAAGCGCGACATCACCTCCCGCGAAACGGTCACCGACGAGAACCTGCATGAATACATTGCTGGCGCCGTGATCGTGAACGATTACTCCGCGCGCGATATCCAGATTCCGCAAATGCAGTTCTACAAGGGCAAGAGCTATCGGACGTTTGGTCCCATCGGTCCTTATCTTTGCCTCCTCGAGAAAGAGGACTTTCCAAAGTTAAAGGAGCTCGTGTTGACGCTGACGGTCAACGGAACGGTCCGCCAGAACGACACCACGGCGGGTCTCGTCTATGGTCCGGCAGAGACGTTGACGGAGCTTTCCCGCATACACGACTTGCACGCCGGCGACCTGCTCGCAACCGGTACGCCCTCCGGCTGTGCACTGAGCATCCCGTCACCCGAAAAGCAGCGCGCCGCGGCGCAGCTGCCTGAGGTCGAAAAATGGCGGATTTTCTTGAAGATGCAGGAGGAGAGGCCGCAATACCTGCAGGTGGGGGACGTCGTAGAAGCGCACATTGCCAGCTCCGACCGCTCGATCAATCTGGGCGTGCAGCATAACGTTGTTGTCAAAGAGGCAGCATGAAAGGCGTCGCACACGTACAGGACGTCCTTGCTATCGAAGCGCAGGGGCAGGAGGCCGATCTCCCGTCGAGCACTTACGAGATGATCTGCCGGGGTGCCGCCATCAATCCATCGGCACTGGCACTTTCGTTCTTCGCCACGGCTGACGACTATCGAAACGCCGAAAGCTGGACGTATCGTGACCTTGTGCGCGATGTCACCCGCACCGCGAACCTGTTCTCCCGACTGGGCGTTCAACGCAACTCGGTTGTTGCCTACGTACTACCCAACCTCCCCGAGACGCACTTCGTGATCTGGGGCGGCGAAGCGGCCGGGATTGTCTGCGCCATCAATCCGCTGCTTGAAGGTGAGGCCATCGGCGAGCTGCTGATCGCGTCAGGGGCAAGCGTGCTTGTCACACTGGCGCCGATGGGCGGGGTTGACCTTTGGCAGAAGGTGCAGTCCGTGTTGCACAAGGTTCCTGCACTACGGCATCTGGTGCTCGTCAATCTGATCGACCGAATGCCGGTCGAGAAGCGATTCGTGGCGCGGATGCTCCAGCGTGGCGAGTGTTCGCGGTTGTATGGCGAGGGCGGTGTGCGTAGCGTGGTTCCTTCGCAGATTGACATCCACGATTACAGCACCGCGATCGAACATGAGTCGGGCGTTGCGCTCAGCGGCACGCTTCGAATCAGCCCCGATGACATATCGTCCTATTTCTGCACGGGCGGCACCACGGGATTGCCGAAGATTGCGATGCGCCGGCACGGCAACGAGGTGGCGAATGCGTTGAACGCGGGTAAATTCTTTGGCGAGAGCATCGGCCCCGGCAAAGTGATTTTTTGCGGATTGCCGCTGTTCCATGTCAACGCCGTGACGGTGACAGGGCTGCTGGGGTTCTCACGCGGCGCCCACATCGTGCTCGGCACACCGCAAGGCTATCGGGGCGAGGGTGTTGTAAGGCATTTCTGGGAGATTGTCGAGCACTATCGCATCAACTTCTTTAGCGGTGTCCCGACACTCTACGGGTCGCTGCTGGACGTTCCGGTTGGCGAACACGACATCAGTTCGCTCGAGTATGGCCTGTGCGGCGCCGCCCCTATGCCGGTTGAATTACTGCGCACTTTCCAAGATCGTACAGGAATAAGAATCCTCGAGGGCTACGGCCTTACGGAAGGTACCTGCGTGAGCAGCGTGAATCCGCCGTTTGGCGAACGCAGGGTCGGTTCGATCGGACTTCGTCTTCCCGGGCAGGCGATGAAGGCAGTGCTGGTCGATGAAACCGGCCGATATGTACGGGATTGCGATGCGAATGAGGTCGGCCAACTGGTGATCTCCGGCCCCAACGTGTTCGTCGGCTATAGCTGCCCAGAGCAGAACCATGGCATCTGGATAGAGCTGGGTGACGGCAGGAACTGGCTTAACACCGGCGATCTCGGTCGCTGCGACGCCGACGGCTACTTCTGGCTCACCGGCCGGAAAAAGGAGCTGATTATCCGGGGCGGACACAACATCGACCCGGCGGCAATTGAAGAGCCACTGCATCGCCATCCCGCCGTCCAGGTCGCTGCAGCCGTGGGGCGCCCAGATATGCACGCGGGCGAGTTGCCGGTCGCGTATGTTCAGCTAAAGCCAGGCGCAGTCACGACCGAGGCGGAATTGGCGGAGTTTCTGCGTCACGAGATCAACGAACGGGCCGCGTTTCCAAAAGGAATACGCATCGTGGATGCGATGCCGCTGACGGGCGTCGGCAAGATCTTTAAGCCCGCGCTAAGACGCCGCGAAACGGAAGACGCCGTACGGATGGCATTAGTGGAGGCGGGCGTCGAGGATGCAGCTGTTAGCATCATTGAGGACGCCTCGCTCGGGATGGCACTCTACGTCGAGCTTCCCAATCCCGCGCGTGAAGCATTGGCGATATCCGCGCTTGGGCGCTTTCCGTTCGCATTTACGGTCTCTTCCGCCGCGAAGCCATCTCGGGTAGAGCAACGCTGACGGGCGAACTGCATCGGAGATGCCCAGGCAGCCTAAGGTACACGAACCACGATATCAGCGGGCGCATTCGGTCACGCCTACTCGCCCCGGTGGCGAGCTTCAACTGCGAGCGTAATGAGCTACGGGCCTGGAACGGTCAGGTGAGGGAGAGGATGATTGTTGTGACGGAAAGGTCCTTGCGATCGCTTGTTGAAAAGTGGCTGGGGCCAACCTCTGCGGTACCGGTTCGTGTTACCCGATTCGGTCATGCGGCCTCGAATCGGAAACACGGCGTGCGTATCAAGCTGATGTTGCCGACAGGGCCGGTTGAACTATTTTTCTTCCGCCATCGCGACGGTGCTTGGTGCGTGTTCCCGCCCGAGGCTGAACGCCTTGCGTTGCGCGCATATTAGCGCGTGGGAAGATTGAAGCATTGAATATCCGGAAATATAGGCGGGACAAGGCGTAGAGATGCGACGGTGTCCGCTCACGGCACCCGGCGAAACGGGGAAGACAGCGCTGCAAAAGAGAACGAGAAAACGAGTCTCAACAAAACGTGTAGGAGGTGGCAGCGGTGTTAAACAGCACGTTCTCATAGCTACTTAGTATAACTACGTAAATACATGATTTCTGGTCCTCGTGCCCGGGCGATGACTGTGAAAAGCGTCCCACGACCCGTGACGGTGCGCGGATTGGTTCCAAATTGACGCACCGGGCTTGATAAAAATATCCAAGCAACGAGACAGGAGAAGACACTTGAGGAATTACAGGCGAACGATCGGCTCCGCCGGCATCGCGGCACTTATCTGCTCGGCTGCGCTCACTGAGATCGCCTACGCGCAGTCCGCCGGGAGCATCACACTGTCGACAGGTTGGCTTCACGTTGCGCCCCAGGGCGACGCAACGCCACTTACCGTAGAAAAAATCGGGGGCGTCGGCGTGAGTCAGCAGCTGGCCGGAAGCGGGGCGCATCCGAGCTCAACGGACACAGTGGGCATCGCCACTGAGTACTACGTCACGGACAACATTGGTGTCGCCATGCTCGTTGGGCTGCCACTCACAGTCAATCTGGTTGGCGATGGGACGCTACAGAAGTATGGCAACCTCGGCTCGACCAAGCCGATGCCGCCCGCCATTGAACTGCGATACCACGTGTTTTCAGGCGCGTCGAAATTCCGTCCATTCATAGGCCTTGGCGTGAACTACACGTGGTTCACTCAAGTTCGGATATCCAATAGCCAGTTTGTGACCGATAACCTGGGACCCGGCGGTTCGGCGCACGCGGAGCTCAGTTCATCGTGGAATCCCGTATTCGAAATCGGGGCGAGTTACGCGATTACAAAACACTGGTCGGTCGGAACTTCGGTCGGCTATATCCCCGTGAAGACGCACCTTACCTTATACGGGCAGACCGCAACGGGAACACAGGTCGTTTCCACCTCGACGCTACGACTCAATCCACTTAACGTCTATCTGAACGTCGCCTATACGTTCTAGCGCGTACGGGTCATCAGTGCGCCAACCGAGAGGGCTGAATGCTCATTAAAGACATGGAATACGTCATGTTTCGCGCCCCCGGACTCGCTTTTGATCCGCGCTTTCATCGCCGACTACGACATATCACGACGCGCGCTGCCACGATAAGGCCCGCTCTTTCCAGGTCTACAACCCTCAACGCAGCATGACGAGGTTCGCCCGGGCTGCTTGGACAATTGAAGATGCGGTCAGTCGTTTGCGGCGAGCTTCAATTTGGATCGGATCATGAAACGACAGATTCTGAAGACGATACTTTTTGCGTTGCCCAAGGTCCTTGATCTGACGGCACGCCGCTTTCCCGCCTATCGTGATCGCTTGAAGGAGCGTGATCTTGTGGCGTGGATCGGACTCGCGGACGAAAGCATTGGCCGCGTCATCAAGTTCAGGAACGGGCGTGTCCGGTCGCGCGCCGGAAGGCATTCGCGGCCCGACGTGCGCATGGTATTCAAGGATGTCGCCACGGCACTTAAGTTCCTCTCGCCCAGTCCGGACCAAGGCGAGATCATCCACGCCGCCAAGAACTTCAAAGTGGTCACTGAGGGCGAGGACGAACTGTTGGTCTGGCTGTTGCAAAACCTGGGCATGATGCAGACCGTCGGCCTGCCGATGGGCATGCCTATGCGTGACGGCACCCACCGCTACACGACATGTACTAATGGCGGGCCGCTGTTCGTCTACGTCAAGGACGACCGCGTCGTTCGGGTCACCCCCATCGATCTGGATAGCAAAGATGCGCCAAGTTGGGTCATCGAGGCGCGCGGACGCCGCTTTAGCCCGCCGCGGCGTGGCTTGGTCGCGCCCCATGCATTGACGCTCAAATCGCTCGTCTACTCCGACAAGCGCATCCTTCATCCTTTGAAGCGGGTCGATTTCGATGCTGATGGCGAACGCAATCACCAGAACCGGGGAAAGTCCGGCTATGTCCGGATCAGTTGGGACGAGGCCTTGGACATCGTCGCCAAGGAAATCAACCGGCAGAAGCGGGTTCACGGTCCCGGTTCCATCACCTTCCCGATGTCGTCCCATCACCAATGGGGCAATGTGGGTTATTACCTCAGCGCGCTGACACGCTTCGCTAATCTGATTGGCTTTACGCGGGTCGCCGCCAATCCGGACAGTTGGGAAGGCTGGTACTGGGGCGCCATGCATCATTTCGGCAACTCGATGCGCATCGGCGTGCCGTCCGGCTATGGCGGCATCGAGGATTGTCTTCAGGAAGCCGACATGATCGTCTTCTGGTCCTGCGATCCAGAAAGCACCAACGGGGCCTATGCGGGTTTCGAAGGGACACCGCGGCGCCTATGGGCCAAGGAACTCGGCATCGAGTTCGTTCATATCGACCCGCACTGCAATCCCACTGCCCAACTGCTGGGCGGGCGCTGGATTCCCGTTCGACCGCAAACCGATGCCGCCTTGGCTACGGCGATCATGTACGTGTGGGCCGTGGAGGGCTTGTACGACAAGGATTACATCGCCACCCACACGACCGGATTCGACGAGTGGAAGGCCTATCTGCTGGGCGAGACGGACGGCGTTCGAAAGACGCCCGAGTGGCAGGAGAGCGAGACCGGCGTGCCCGCCAAGGACGTCCGAGCGCTGGCGCGCCTATGGGGGAGCAAGAAGGTCCATCTCGCCGTTGGTATGACTGGCGCGGGATTCGGTGGAGCAGGCCGTGGCGCGACCGGAGCGCAATGGGCGCGCTGCATGATCATGATGATGGCGATGCGGGGTTGGGGTAAGCCGGGGGTCAATTTCGGCTGCCTTGAAGTCGGTGCGCCTCACGACCTCCATTTCTATTTCCCCGGCTATGCGGATGGTGGCATTTCCGGCGACCTCGCGTGGACCGCGAATGCGGTCAACAATTACCAGCGCATGCCGCACATTCTGACCATGAACCCGGTCAAGCAAATGGTGCCGCGGCAGCAACTGCCCGATGCCATCATCAACGGCCAGGCGATCGGCTATCTTTGGGACGGCATTTCTCAGGAAGCCCAGTTCGCCCCATTCAGCTACCCCATGCCTGGGTATTCGCCGATCCACATGATTTATCGTTACGGCGGGTCCGCGTTTAGCACAGTGACGAATTCCGGACGTTGGGCCGAGGCTTACCGGCACCCCAGCATCGAGTGCGTGGTCAACCAGTCGATCTGGATGGAGGGCGAAGCCCAATTTGCCGACATCATCCTGCCTGCGTGTACTGCGCTCGAGCGCTGGGACATCGGTGAATGGTCGAATTCCGGCGGCTACGCGCACCATGGGCATGGCACGGTGAATCATCGCATGTTGATGCTGCAGCACAAGTGCATCGAGCCTCTGGGTGAGTCCCGTTCGGACTACGACATCTTCACCGCCATCTTGACCCGGTTGGGCTTGGGCGGCGTATTTACCGAGGGATGCAGCGAGTTGGATTGGGTCAAGCGAGTCTTCGACTCATCGGATCTGCCCGATCATGTTTCGTGGCGCGAATTCTGCCGCAAGGGCTATTTTGTCGTGCCCCCCGAAAAGCCCGAGTTGCGCCATCCGGTGGACATGCGTTGGTTCGCGGAGGGCCGCCGCAAGGACCTGCAAGAACCGCATCCGCTACCGTCCCAGTTCGCCGAGAAATTCGGCATGGGCCTGCAGACGCCAAGTGGCAAGCTGGAATTTGTGCCGGAGTTGCTGAAGCGGCACGCCGCAGACAATCCCGAGCGACCCGCGCTCAACCGATACATCCCTTCCTGGGAGGGACTGCGCTCGGAACAGGCTCAGCGCTATCCGCTGCAGTTGATCGCCACCCACAGTCGCTACAGCTTCCATACCCATTGCGACGGGAAGAATTCCTCGGTCAACAGTGTCGAAGACCATCGCGCATTAATCGGCGGACACCGCTTCTGGCTGCTGAGACTTAGTCGAGCAGACGCGGTCATCCGGGGCATTTCGCATCGCGACCTCGTCAAAGTTTATAACGACCGAGGCGCTGTGATCTGCGCGGCCGATGTCTCTCCCCTGGTCAATGCGGGAGTCGTCAAGTCGTACGAGGCGAGCGCCGAATTCAAGCTGATTGAAATCGATGGCGAGCGCGTCGAAATCGGAGGTTGCATGAATATGCTTACCCCTGACCGGCCGCAAACCGCCGGCACAAGCAGCATGAGCCCTAACTCCTGCCTTGTACAGGTCGAAAAGTGGAAAAGTGCCGAGGCGTTCATGCTCGGTCGCGCAGCATGAGGAACATAGAGTGAACAAGTGGAACCTGATCGTCAAAGTCGGGCGTTGCGAAAACTGCCAGAATTGCGTCATCGCCGGACGGGATGAGCATGTCGGCAACGACTTCCCAGGGTATGCCGCGCCCGCTGCGGCAGATGCCGTCAGCCCCCTGCGCATATTGCGCCGGGTTCAGGGCGACTCGCATATGGTCGAGACCACCTATCTGCCTGTGATGTGCAACCACTGCGACGAAGCACCGTGCATGCGGGTGGGCGGCGACGCCATTCGCAAACGCGCCGACGGCATCGTCATCATCGATCCGGAGAAGGCGCGGGGCCGCAAAGACATCGTGAAGTCGTGCCCGTATCAGGCGATCGTCTGGAACGAAGAACTGCAACTGCCGCAGACGTGGATTTTTGATGCCCATCTACTCGACCAGGGCTGGCCTCAGCCACGTTGCCAGCAGTCATGCCCTACCGATGTATTCGAGACGGTCAAGGTTGATGATGCAGCGATGTCCGAGAAGGCCCGGCGTGAGGGACTCAAAGTATTGCGGCCGAACTTGGGCACGCAGCCGCGTGTGTGGTACAGCGGCTTGGAGCGTTGGGAGACCTGCTTCATCGGCGCGAGCGTCAGCGCTCGTATAGGCGACGTGGTCGAGTGCGTACCGGGTGCCGCGGTCGCCCTGTATGTCGGCGATCAAAAGCTGGCCGAAACCGTCTCGGACGATTTCGGTGATTTCCGGTTCGGCGGCCTGGCCAAGGGAAGCGGCACGTACCGTGTCGAAATCCGTCATGCGCTCGGCAACGCCTGCCGGGAATGCGAGTTGGGCGAAAGCGCTTATTTGGGCGAGATCAGCCTCGCCCAGTCGACCATCGACGTGGAACTCGCGTAATCATCGTGATCGAGTGGACGACACGCTGCGCGATTCGCACGCTGCCGGAATAGTCTCTTGCCCCGTCTCCGCTGTTCCGTGCTTCACTATCTGGCGCGTGGCCACGTTCTGAACCGTCCTTCGGGCATTTCGAGCGACAATCTCATCATGCTTCTACACGGATAGGCCATGGAACGTCGAGCACCGCTTCCCCCGTTAAATCCCGCCCGGGCGTTCGAGGCGACCGGACGCCTGCTGAGCATCTCCAAGGCCGCTGACGAGCTGGCCGTGACGCCCGCCGCCGTCAGCCGGCAGGTGCGTACGCTCGAAACTTACTTGGGCGTCGATTTGTTCGAGCGGATGAAAGGGCGACTGGAGCTGACGTCGGCGGGCGCGCGGTATCTGGCGGAACTCATGCCGCTGTTCGCATCGCTGCGCGAAGCCACCGACAGCCTGCGTTCCTCCGAGCGTCGCGCGCGCGTGCTCAAGATCCGCTCGCCCGCGACGTTCGCGGTGCGCTGGCTGATACCGCGTCTCGCGAGCTTTCATCGGCTGCACGAAAACATCGACGTGCAATTGACGACATCCCCGGCTCCGCTGAATTTTGCGCGTGAGGACATTGACGGCGGCATTCAGCTAGGCGACGGCAAATGGCCCGGCCTGCGCGTGCAACGTCTGATCGCGAACGAGCTCGTGCCGGTCGCCGCGCCATCCAGGCAGGTCAAGGCACGCTCGCAGTTGCAGGGCGAGACGCTTCTGCACACGCTCGCGCGCCCGGAAGACTGGACGCTATGGCTGAAGGCAGCGGGCTTTCCATTGAACGCGCGGCGCCGCGAAATGCGCTATGAAACGTCGCTGCTCGCGTACCAGGCAGCGATAGAAGGGCATGGTGTGGCGATGGCGCAGAAGGCGCTGGTGCTCGGCGAACTCGAAAGCGGTCTGCTCGTCGCGCCGTTTTCGTTCGAGCTCGATCGCGGGCATCACACCTACTATTTCGCGTGGCCGACGGCGCGTCCGCAATCGGATGCACTGAAGATCTTCCGCCGATGGCTGCTCACGTTGCTCAGCGAATAGCTCTGACAAGCCGCCGACCCTTTAACAAAAAGTCAACGGCTCGTTTCTAAATTGTAGATTGTCCGGTAGGGCGGTGGGTACCTATTCTCGTCAGCATGATTCGTCGCGGTGGCGAATCACGAGACAGGACAATCACAAATGCCAAGAGACAGCCTCAACGGCGTGCGGGTGATCGATTTCTCGCACGTTCTCGCCGGACCGGTCTGCTCGATGACGCTCGCCGATCTCGGCGCGCACGTCGTCAAGATCGAGCCGCCTGACGGCGAGATCGGGCGACGCATCGGGCCCCCGTGGATAAGCGGTGAAAGCCCGGCCTTCATCAGTGTCAACCGCAACAAGCACAGCGTCGCGATCGATCTGAAAACCGACGCGGGGCGCGAGGCCGTTCGCCGCATGCTGGGGAATGCGGACGTGCTCGTCGAAAACTTCCGGCCGGGCGTGATGGCGTCGATGGGACTCGACTTCGACACCTTGCGGCACCCGAATCCCCGGCTCGTCTACTGCTCGATCTCCGCATTCGGACAGACGGGCGCGAATCGCAAGCGGCCTGGCGTCGATGGCGTGATCCAGGCCGTCAGCGGTCTGATGAGCACGCTCGGCACGACAAGCGACGAGCCGCTGAAAGTCCCGATCCCCATAGCGGACATGATGGGCGGCTATCTCGCCTCGATCGCGATTCTGGGCGCACTGCATCAGGTCCGCGCGGGCGGCGGGGGGCAGCATCTCGACGTGAGTCTCTACAACGCGACGCTGATGCTGCAGCAGATCGGCTTCGCCGCGTTCTTCGCATCCGGACGCGAGCCGGACAAGACCGGCAGCGCCGCGCCCTATGCGTGCCCGAACGAGGCGTTTCCGACGCAGGACGGCTGGATGATGGTCGTCGCCTACCACCCGCAACGATGGCGCGCGTTATGTGAAGTGGTCGCAACGCCTGCACTCGAAGCGGATCCACGCTTCGCCACGAACGACGATCGCGTGCGCCATCGCGCGACGCTGCATCACATACTCGCGGCGCGTTTCGTCGAACGCACGACTGCGGACTGGATGGAACGGCTCGCGGCGCGCGACATCCTCTGCGCGCCCGTCGCTACTTACGGCGATGTCATCGAAACAGCGGAATACGCCGAATGCGGACTGGCGCAGACGATCGATCATCCGGTCGCGGGTCCCATGCGCACGCATGGCTTCGCGCTCGGCCCGTCGGACCGTGCGAGCGCGCCGGACATGCCGGCGCCGCTGACGGGCCAGCACACGCTGCAAATGCTGGAACGATACGGTTTCGCCGAGAGCGAGATCGCGGGACTGCTGAACGCGGGCGTGATCCGCGTGAGCCGCGCCCCGCGCGAGACGTGCAACGAAGACCGCAAGGTGAGCGCATGAGCGCCGCGATGATCGTAAGCGAACGGCGCGGGCGGGTCGCGCTCGTTCGTCTCGCGTCGGAGAACCCGCTCAATCCGCTGACCGATGCGTTGATGGATCAACTCGTCGATGCCTTGCTGCGCATCGAAAACGATCCGCAAGTTCATGCGACCGTTCTGACCGGATCCGACAAGGCTTTCGCCGCCGGCGCCGACATCGTCGCGATGTCGAAGCTCGATTACGCGAGCGCATTCTCGAATGACTACATCGGACGTAGCTGGGACCGCATCCGCACGGCGCGCAAGCCGCTGATCGCGGCGGTAGGCGGCTACGCGCTCGGCGGCGGCTGCGAACTCGCGATGATGTGCGACATCGTCATCGCCGCGGACGACGCGCGCTTCGGCCAGCCCGAGATCAAGCTCGGCATCGTGCCGGGCGCGGGCGGCACGCAGCGTCTGCCGCGCGCGGTCGGCAAATCGACGGCGATGCTCGCGTGCCTGACCGGCGAACCTTTTAATGCGAGCGAGGCGTTGGCCTATGGGCTCGTGTCGATGGTCGTCCCTCGCGAGCAGTTGATCGACGAAGCGCTGCGCGTCGGCGAACAGATCGCGCGTCATTCGCTGCCGGTGATCGTCGCGATCAAGGAAGCCGTCGATCGCGCGTTCGAGTCGTCGCTGTCGGAAGGGCTGTTGTTCGAGCGACGGCTTTTTCACGCGGGCTTTTCGCTCGCCGATCAGAAAGAAGGCATGGCCGCGTTTCTCGAACGCCGTCAGGCCGCATTCCAGAACCGGTGATCGCCGGAACAATCAGGAGACTTTGTCGTGTCAACTCAATCGAACGATGCCGATTCACTGGTCGAATCGTCCGTCGATGACGGCGTGCTCGTGCTCACGCTCAACAGCCCGAGCAACGGCAACGCGCTCGACGTCGCGATGACGCAAGCGCTATCGGACGCACTCGAGCAGATCAACGACCGGCGCGACGTGCACTGCGTGCTGCTGCGCTCGTCGTCGCCGCGGCACTTCTGCACGGGCGGCAACGTGAAGGACATGCAACGCGGCAGCGATCTCATGAGCGGCGGCGTCGAAGATGTGCGCGACCGCCTGCATCGCAGCTTGCACAGGATCACGCGCGCACTGAGCGGTCTCGACGTGCCTTCGGTATGCGTGGTCAATGGCGCCGCAGTCGGTGCCGGCTGCGATCTCGCGTTGATGTGCGATATCCGCATGGCAAGCGCGAACGCCGTGTTCGCAGAGAGCTTCCTGCGGCTCGGACTCGTGTCGGGCATAGGCGGATCATGGTTTCTCGCGCGGATCGTGGGCTATGCAAAGGCACTCGAACTGACGTTGACCAGCGAGTTCATCGATGCTGAAGCGGCGCTGAACCTCGGCATCGTGTCGAAGGTCGTACCGGCAGATGCGCTCGACATCGAGGCGTTGTCGCTTGCGAAGCGCATCGCGCAAAACCCGCCGACGGCGCTGCGCATGGCGAAGCGGCTCGTGCGCGAAGCGGCTGATGCATCGCTTGCGACGACGCTCGAAATGGCGGCGAGCATGCAGGCCATTCTGTTGTGCGGCCGCGAGCACAAGGAGGCTGTCGACCGGTTTCTGCAGCAGCAGGCGGCGAAGAAGCGCACGCACATGTGATGCGCCGATACGGCCACGGCGTCGATCGCGCGTGGCCTCACAAAACCGAATCACAGGAGACGACCATGTCCACGACTTCCGGCGCCCGCAATGCCAAGCCCGGCATGATGCGGATCATCGCTACATCGAGCCTCGGCACGATGCTCGAGTACTACGATTTCTTCGTCTATGTCGCGCTGACATCGACGCTGACGCACTTGTTCCTTCCGTCGACCGACCGGACCGTCGCCGCGATGGCGGGCGTCGCCACCTTCGGCATCGCGTATGTCGCGCGGCCGCTCGGCACGATCATCTTCAGCCCGATGTCCGACCGCATCGGACGCAAGAAGACGTTCGTCATCACGCTCGCGATCATGGGCATCGCAACGGTGGGCATCGGCTGTCTGCCGACCTACGCAGCGGCCGGCTTGCTCGCGCCGATCGGACTTATCTTGCTGCGCGTCGTGCAAGGCATCGCGCTCGGCGGCGAATACGGCTCTGCCGTCGTCTACGTGATGGAGCACGCGCCCGCAGGCCGCAAAGGCATGGCGACGAGCGTGCTGCAAAGCACCGCGAGCCTCGGCCTTTTGCTGGCGCTGGTTATCGTGTCTGCGCTGAAGTTCGCGCTCGATGCAGCGGCGTTCGAATCGTGGGGCTGGCGCGTGCCGTTCCTGATCTCGGCGCCGATCGTCGCGGTGGCGACATGGATCCGCCTAGGCATGAAGGAAACGCCCGTATTCGCGGAGATGAAGGCGGCCGGCCGTCTGTCGAAATCGCCGTTGCAGGACACGTTGTCGAGCGCGACGTCGTGGAAGGCGATTCTCGTCGCGATGTTCGGCGCGCAGGGCGGAACGTCGGTGTCGCTCTATACGTCGATCGTCTACATGCTGTACTTCCTGCAGAACGTATTGAAGGTCGAACCGTCGCGCGCGAATTTGTGCCTCGGCGTTGCCATTGTCGTGGCCGCGCCGCTTTATCCGGTGTTCGGCCGTCTGTCCGATGCGATCGGCCGCGCGCGTGTGATGCTCATCGGCATCGTGCTATGGATACTCGCAGCGTATCCGGCTTTCGCGGGCATCAGGACAAACGCGCTCGCAGGCAGCTGGGCCTCGGTGACGCTGCTCGTCGCGCTGCTCGCCATGTTGACCGCGATGATCATGGCGCCGCTGCCCGCGTTCATCGCCGAATGTTTTCCGCCGCAAAGCAGGACTACGGGCTTCGGACTGTCGCAACAACTTGGCAATGTGCTGTTCGGTGGATTCCTTCCGTTGATCAGCCTTTCGCTCGTCAATCTGACGGGCAACCCGCTTGCAGGCGTCGGGTACTCGATCGTGTCGCTGTTGCCGTGTCTTGCCGTCACGTTCTTCTGGGGACTGCGGCAGGATCGGCTCATCCGTCAGCGCAATCGCGAAGTCCAATGCGCAAGTCCTGCGGACGCGGTGCAGTTGCCGGTGCGCTGAGCCAACGATCACGCGAGGCGCGGCATCGTGATGTCGCGCCTCGCGTGGTTCAGGCGAGACCGGCCATCAGTGTGTATTTGACATGCCCATATTCCTCGATTCCATGATGACTGCCTTCGCGTCCGTAACCCGATTGCTTCACGCCGCCGAACGGCACCGAAGCCGTGCCGACCGAGCCGGAGTTGAGAATCACCATGCCCGCCTCGATGTTGCGCGAGAGCCGGAACGAACGGCCCAGATCGCGCGTGAACGCATAGGCGACAAGACCGTACTCGCTGTCGTTGCTGCGCGCGATGAGTTCGGCTTCCGTCGAGAAGCGATAGACCGGGAAGACGGGACCGAAGATTTCGGTCGATGCGATCGGCATGTCGTCCGCGACATCGACGAGAATGGTCGGCGCATAGAAGAGTCCGCCTTTTGCGTGCGGATGTCCGCCGAGCACGACCTGGGCGCCACGTTCGCGCGAATCGTCGACGAGTTTGGCGACCTTTTCGATGGCCGCGCGATTGATCAGCGGACCGACGACGAATCCGTCCTGCAATCCCTGATCGACCGGAATCGCTTCGACGAGCGCCTTCACGCGCTGAACGAACGCGTCATGCACACTCGCCTGAACATACACGCGGTTCGGCGAGATGCAGACCTGCCCGCTGTTGCGCAGCTTCGCGGACACGAGCGCTTTGGCGGCTTCGTCGAGATCGGCGTCGTCGAAGACGATGAACGGCGCGTTGCCACCCAGTTCCATCGTCATCTTCTTCAGCGTGCCGGCGCACTGCGCGGCGAGCAGCTTGCCGATCGCGGTCGATCCCGTGAACGAGATCTTGCGGATGCGCGGATCGTCGGTGATGAGCTTGCCGATTTGCGCCGGGTCGCCCGTGACCATCTCGAACACGCCTTCCGGAATGCCGGCGCGGCGCGCGTATTCGAGCAGCCTGTACGCAGTCAGCGGCGTTTCCTCGGAGGGCTTCAGCAGGATCGTGCAGCCCGCCGCGAGCGCGGTCGCGACCTTGCGCGTGATCATCATGAAGGGGAAATTCCACGGCGTGATCGACGCGACCGGTCCGACCGGTTCCTTCGTCACGATGACCGCGGCGTCTCTCGCGTGCGTGGGGATGGTGTCGCCGTACACGCGCTTCGCCTCCTCGGCATACCATTCGACGAAGCCCAGGCCATAGTCGATTTCGCCGAAGGCTTCCGACATGCACTTGCCGTTCTCGCGGCACATCAGTTCGGCGAATGCGGTCTTGTCGGCGCTGACGACGTCGAACCATTTGCGCAGCAGTGCGCTTCGTTCGCGCGCCAGCGTGCGCGACCACGCTGGAAAGGCCGCGCATGTCCGATCGATGGCCGCGCGCACCTGCGCTTCCGAATGATGTTCGACTTGCCCGACGAGTGTGCCGTCGGCGGGATTGATTACATCGATCATGCTTTTTTCTCCGAAGTAAGTGAGTCTTCTCAGGGCATCGAGGCATCGCAATTCGCGCATGCCGATGCATGATCGAATGTTAGGGATGTGGCAACGTGACGGGAACGTCTGATCGTCTGCGAAGCTTGCCCGATTCTATGAACACACTGTTATCGAACTCGAAGCATGAAAATGCACTGCCCTTCCAAATTGCCGATGATAGAAACCGAAGCCGCTGCACTCGCTCGCGTGCACGCTTCGATGGTGAGCCGGCTGCTGGAACTCGCGCCAAACGAAGGCTATAACGCGACGCCGATGCCTGACATTCGCCTGTTGCGGTCGAATCGTCCGCTCACGCGCACGCCGGTGCTGTACGAGCCGGGGATCGTGGTCATCGCGCAAGGCTGCAAGCGCGGCTATCTCGGCAGCAAGGTTTATGTCTACGATGCGCAGCACTATCTGGCCGTCGCCTTGCCGCTGCCGTTCTCGATGGAAACCGACGCGACCGCCGACGAACCGTTGCTCGCGGTGTACGTGCGCCTCGATGCGACGCTTGCCGCCGATGTGTTGTTGCAGATCGACGAGCGCGACGGCGTGGTGCCGGGCGAGCCGGGCGGCATGGCCACGACGAGGCTGGATGTGGCGCTCGGCGAAACCATGGTGCGGCTCCTCGATGCGATGCGCGATCCCCTCGAAGCCGCGGTTTTGGGGCCAACCCTCGTGCGGGAGATCTACTTTCGCGTGTTCATCGGCGAACAGGGCGCTTCGATGCGTGCGGCGCTCAACCTGAATGGAAACTTCGGGCGCATATCGAGAGTGCTGCGCATGATTCACTCTAGTTATGCCGAGGCGCTGACGATCGAAACGCTCGCAAGGGAAGCGGCAATGAGCGTGCCGTCGTTTCATCTGCACTTCAAGGCGGCCACGAACACTTCTCCGCTGCAGTACATCAAGTCGACGCGACTCCATCAGGCGAGGCTGTTGATGGCGCGGCAAGGCATGACAGCTGCTGCGGCAAGCGCACGGGTGGGCTATGAGAGTGCGTCACAGTTCAGCCGCGAATTCAAGCGGCTCTTTGGTGGCACGCCTTCGGAAGAATTGCGACGAATGAAACAGCATTCTGCAGTCCCGGAGGCGGGTCCGGGGTCCGCGCTATATGTTTCGTCGCATTGATTCGGCGGTTGAATGGTTTCGACTATCGTCTTTTTGGAATCTGGACGATAGAGGCTCGAGCGATGTCGAGGTCCGTTGACGATTGGATCCGGCGGGCGCCGTTTGAATTCATGGCGTCAGGAGCAGCGACGGACGGGTGCCGCGGCCACTGTCGGGCGCGGGCGTCAGCACTGATGCCGTGGGAAACTTTCGGGGATGGCTCGAGGGTCGGCACAGTTCGGCCATGAAGCGTCATGCGCCCGCACCGTTGCTGGGACACTCAGACGTCGTCTCCACCCGGCGGATTCAACCGGTCGATGCAACACAATAACGCTATTATGCGGCGGGAGTGTTGCGATGAAACAGAGACGCCGAA
>NZ_JALQDI010000063.1:0-243 GCF_023631305.1 Caballeronia sp. INML3B | reverse complement strand
GGGCAGCGAACGATTCTTTATGCAGACGCTTACGAAGATCAGCGAAGAACATGCCCGAGCACGATCACATACACCGCCGTGATCGCAAGCTGACATAAGGTGAACGGCAATCCATAGCGCAGAAAGCGCCCGAAGCTGACCGGCGCGCCTTCCTGCGCGCAGATTCCCGCTGCCACGATGTTCGCCGCCGAGCCGACGAGCGTCGCGTTGCCGCCGAGCGTCGCGCCGTACATCATGCCGATG
>NZ_JALQDI010000062.1:0-35829 GCF_023631305.1 Caballeronia sp. INML3B | reverse complement strand
CCCAAGAAAGACGCTAGATTACGAGACACCAGCTGAACGATTCCATCAAGCTATTGCATCGACCGGTTGAATCCGCCCCAGGAAGCGGCCATTCAATTCAAGATGGTGAACGTTGCTTGATCGGCCTTAGCGGACGTTTGTCTGACGCGGGCACAGCGGCCGCTGCAGGACGATGAGCGGCCGAACGATAGGAGGACTGGTTGATGTCACCTCCGTCGCTTGCAGTAGGCGGTCATCAACTCAAAACCCAATTCGGAGTCAACCGCTTCCAATGCGGAAGTCTAGTCGATAATTGACCATCGCTTCCTGAATGCCAACAAGGTAAAGCGTTAGACACTGGTGAAATTCAACGATGCGCCGCTCCACAGATCGTGACTCCGGTTCCTGCAGCCTTTTCGCGCTCGGCCTGCTGCGACAGGGCCCCCGACTCTCCGCCAGCGGGTCGAGTCGAACGGAGGGAAGCCGGCTATATGATTATCAGAGCCCCGGTGCGCACCAGTTCGTCCCAATCGCCGACTTCCGCACTACGCACCCCATCAGGATGTCGTGCGGCCCCGGTGTCGGAAGCGGCAGATCGTTCATCAGCACCATCTCTTCGCAACAGGCCCTGATGGCATAGCCGCGCATCGTGGCTGGAGAACTTGCGGTGTCGCTCATGGCTAGTCTCCTGTGATAGCGCTGTCGCGCGGACGGTCGTGACGCTGGGGCGGGACGTTCAGGTATCTGAGACTGAGGAAAGCATAACAAATCACCGCAGCGGTAAGACCAAGCAGGATGTAACTGGTTCTGGGCAATAGCAGGGCAAACCCGATCAACACGAATACGATCAGGGTGTTGACGACCAGTTGGCGCCGCAACTCGGGACGCTCCATGAAATAGCCGTACTGCTTGCCAATGAAAAAGCAGACCGCGCCGATGACCGACAGTACTCGGAAATCGGATACCACTATGTCGTCCAGGATCGCGTGCCGGATCATGCTGGCCAGGATCGACAGGCCGATGAAAACGAAAAAATGCGAGTACAGGACCGAATGGCCGGTCGCGAGCTTCTGTTTGGACAGCAGGTGAAAACTGTCAAAGTAGACCCACCAGATGCTCGATATCGTCACGAAGCCGGTGGCGGCGGTCATCAGCCTCTCCACACTCCAGCTGATATTGGCCAGTCCCGTCGACAGGCTGATAACGGACTCTCCCAGCATGATGAGCGTGAGCAGACCCACGCGCTCGATCAGGTGTTCGGTATGCGCTGGGATGCCTTGGAGACGACGCGGCAAAAAAAAGATGAACACAATCAGATCGAACAGTATTCCAAGGTAAAACACGACATAACGCTGTGGCGCCGGGAACAGGATCGAAGCGAGGCTGATGGTGGTGCCAGCGACGATTACCCAGCCAACTGCCGTTGTGACTGCCTCGCTTTCCTCATGCCGGTATTTGGACACGAAATACATCATGGCGACGATGTATTTCGAACAAGCGTAGCAGACGATGATAACGTCAAAGCTGGCCAGGAATCGTTGGTCGATCAAGCCTGAGATGATAATCAGCAGGAACATGATGAACAGGGTTGCCACCCGATGCTTCCGGTCATCGGCATCGAACCGATTGGCATACATCGTGTGGCTGGCCCAAATCCACCACAAAGGTATGAAAATCAGGACGTATTGCCAGAACTGGAGTGGGTCAAGATGACCATCGTGCGTGTGGCTCAAGATATGCGTTACGTCACCGATCGCTACCACAAAAATCAGGTCGAAGAACAACTCGAGCCAGGTGGCGCGGCGATTGGGTTCGAAATATTTTGTGTTGTGCATATCGCCTCATTGTCGTGCTTGCGCCGGGGGCACGTCCGCGGGTTGTGTCGCGATAAGAATGGCAGGACGAGGCGGCTCACGATTATCTGGGATTGGTTACATAATGATCGAATAGTGAGCGCTGGTGGCTCGTAAGCACGCCGGTATCTGTCATGATACTTCCTCACGGTTTGTCCATTGGATTGCGGATGCGGGAGATCTGCATGTCCGGTTCGCTAAGCGGGATGTGGAGACGGGGTTAAGGCGACGGTTACTCGGGCACCGCCAGACGAAGGGGGCGGCAACAGACAAACCGAACCTGCCGCTAGCGCGCCACATCTCGACTCTACCGAAACTGTGAGTTGGCGAATGCAGGAAACGACCCTCTGCTGCGCGACGCTGTTAATGGCGGCAACCCGACACATCGCCGACGTCCAAGGAAGCCTCGTCGAAGGTCCGCAAAGGCCAAGAACTTGCCGGCCGAGACGGCTGCTCGAATGGCTGTTCCACTTTGGAAGCAGCCGTAGCGCGGGCGTCGGGTCGAAGGGCAGATGTGGGCCGTAAGTGTGACTTCGCTGATGCACGGGTACCGTCCTGCCGGTCCACGTCGCCAACGCCGTCAGCTCGCCAAACTGCCAACGTTAAACGCGACTTGCGCATGCCACGCTTACCTGGGAATTTTCTTCGTATCCGAGAAATCTATGTGTGGCGTGAGGATAAAGCCGTTGCCTTACGGACGAAGCATGTATCGCGGCCCCATCAGCCGCCTAGCATAAAAAGTAGGTTTCGGCTTCTTTTGCGAGCGGCCATCCATTCGATTGAGTGCGCATGCTCGCGAGTTGCTCGCGCGCGCGGGCGAGGGCATCGAGAAAAGCGCGCAATGTCTGCGTCATCGGCCGGTCGTCGAGGCGGCGCCGCTCGATCGCGCGTGCGATGTTGCGGCGGATCAGCGCCGTCTGAGCGTCGATATAGCCGATGCAATGCCGCGCAAGCACCGGCGACATTGCGCCAATGAAGAGCAACGCGGGCACGAGCGAAATGGTCCGGTATCCGTTCTCGGGAACCTGAGCCAGCGCGCGGCGCGGATCGGCAGCGAAGTCGCGCCGTAGTGCATCGGCGATCGTGCGGCCGCACCACTCGCGCTCCGTTGCAAGCGCGCGACGCCTGCGTTCCACCGCCGCTTTCGCGTCGTTGGCGACGATACCGCCGTTCGCGACCAGTGCCGGCTCGCGCCGCTCGCCCGGCTCGATGCATTGCGCACCGAGCCAGCCCTCGCCGAACGAGCGCTGCGCCAGAACGACATGTTGCAGACGGTCTGGCACGAGCGGGTCGAGCGGCACGGCGATGCACTGATCCGGTTTGCCATCGGCATGCAGGCGGCAAAGGCCGTCGTCCGCGAGTGCGGTACAACGGCCGGACGAAGCGTAGTCGATGGCCTGTGTCGTCACGCTGATGGAATCGCCATGCGCCCCGATTGAGAAGGTGTGTAGCCGGGCGAGCGCGTCACAAGCGCTCGCGTGCTCATCGCTCAGAAGGGTTTCATATGGGCCAGTGCGCACACGCTGGCCCGCCCGCACGGGCGGTGCCCGGCTGATCGCAATGGCGCCGATGAACACATCGCGATAGCGGAACAATTCGCGTAACGACAACGCGGGCGGGCTATTGCAGCACTTGCCGCACGCCGTGCATTCGAACGAAAACGCATGTGGAAACGGGCTCACCATGGTCGGCGCACCGAATCCTGATAGCGCGCGAGGATGAAGCGGGCGACGTCGCCGGAGTGATAGGCGCGCACGAGTTGCGCGACCCACGGCGCGTTCGCTTCGCCCGAACGCACCGTGAGCACGTGTTGCCAGGGCGAGCGGGCATCCTCGATGCCGATGCTGTCGCGTCCGGGCATCAGGCCGGCGTGCGCGGCGTCGTCGGCATTCATTGCGACGAAGCTCGCCGTATCGAGCATCGCGTACAGCCGGGCGCGTGGCACACGACGGATGAGCAGGCCGTAGCGGTTACTCGTGATATCCGCGACAGTGGGCGAAAGTCCCGCACTGTCCTTCAGCGTGACGAACGCATAGTTCTGCAGCAAGATCAGCGCACGCGCCATGCCGGGCGCATCGTCGGGTATGGCGATGGTCGCGCCGCGTGTGAGTTGGGCGAGCGATGCGAGCTTGCGCGAGTAGAACGCCATCGGCAATGTCACTGTCGCGGCGACACTTCGAATCGCATAGCCGTCGCGCCTGCGCCGCGCGTCGAGGCTTGCTTCGTCCTCGAAGCTGGCCGCGTCGATCGAGCCCCCCGCCAACGCGGCGTCGATGTGCGATGGGTTCTCGAAGACGACGATATCGAGTCGCAGCCCTTGCTTCGCGGCGACGTCGCGCACCTGCGACATGATCTGGGATTCTTCGCCCGCCGTCACGCCGATACGAACAGCGCGCGGCGCCGCATCGACGAACGTGCAGCAGACGGCCACGAGCGCGCCGAGGAGAGTTCGACTCAAACGAATCACTCATCCCTCGATACGGTGCGAAAGCCGATATGCGAGGCGGGCAGATCCGCTTCCTGCTGCTCGCGCGACGACGCCCGATAACGCACGCAGTAGTCACGCGAGCACAGAAACGAGCCGCCCTTGATGACCATCGCCGTATCGTGCCGGCGCGTGGCGGGGGCGACGGCCGCGGTGTCTCCGTTCGAATGTGGCTGGCGCGCTCCCGTGTACGGATCGCGGGTCCACTCCCAGGCATTGCCGATCATGTCGTAGAGCCTGAAATCGTTGGCCGCATAGCAGCCGACTGGCGAGAGACCCGCGTGACCGTCCTCGGCCGAATCGAGCACGGGAAAGACGCCTTGCCAGTAATTCGCCGATGGCTTGCCGTGCGTATCGCGCGGGGCGGCGTCCAGTTCAGCGCCTTCGTGACCGGCCTTGCCCGCGTATTCCCACTCGGCTTCCGTCGGCAGGTCACGTCCGAGCCAGTGCGCGTAGGCGAGCGCGTCGGCGAGCGTGACCATCGTGACGGGCTCATTTTCGTGGCTCTTCCACGTGCTCGAGGGACCTTGCGGATGCTTCCATGACGCACCCTTCACCCACGACCACCACGCGAGATCGCGTGCGTTCATTTCCTCACGCGTGGGCACGTGAAAGACGACCGCGCCGCCCTGGCGCTCGGCTTCAGTCACATAGCCGGTGGCCTCGACGAAGGTGGCGAACTGCGCATTCGTGACATCGGTCTGGTCGATCCAGAAGCCTCCGACTTTCGTTCTTCCGTCGCCGGCGGGACGCTCGTCCTCGTAACCGAGCTTGCTGCCGAACACGAACTCGCCGCCGCTGAGATGCACCATGCCCGCGTGCGAATCGTCACGCCAGTGCGCGGGCAGGCCAGTGTAACGCTCGCATTGCTGCTCGGAGCCGAGCGGTGCAAGCGCGCGTGTCAGATTGCGCGGATCGAAGCCGCGATCGGAGTCGACAGCGAGCGCGGCGCCGAAGCCTCCCGCGAAGAGTATGCCGATAACGAGCGCCGCGCCGCCGATGGTCTGCCAGTGTCGTTTCATGTCGCGCTCAGTAATAGCCGCGCGGACGTAGCGGCTCGACGCCTCCGACCGTGCTCATATAGGTGTTCCACTGCTGCACGAGACTGTCGATGATCGACGGATTCTGCGTCGCCACGTCGTTGTTCTCGCCGCGGTCGGCCTGCAAGTCGAAGAGCTGCCAGTGTCCATCGACGGGACCGCTCGGCGGTTCGGTCCACAGCGCCTTCCAGCGGCCGTCGGAGCTGCGCAGATAGCCGCGCCCGTAGGCCTCGTCGCCGAATGCGGCGGTGTGTACTTCGCCCGACGCATCGCCATTGAGCAACGGCAACAGCGATTGACCCGTCACCGGATACACATATCGGTTGTTGTAGACGACCTTGCCCTTGTTCGAATCGACGCCCGTCAACGTGTTGACGAGCGGCGGTGCAGCTTGCGTCGGCGGATCGATCTTCGCGATCGCGAGGAAGGTCGCCGTGTTGTCGGTGACGTGCGTGAATGCACGCAGCGTGGGCAGTTGCGCAGCCTGACCGGGCAGATGCACGATGAGCGGCGTCGACACACCGCCTTCGCCCGCGTAGCCTTTGGTGAGACGGAACGGCGTAGCGCTTACTTCGGCCCAGCGCAGGCCATATTGCAGGCGCTGTGCGTTCTGCTTGCCGTTGTCGGTGCCGAGCGTCGGGTAGATCGCGTCCGTCGCGTTCGCGGTGTCGGTTGCGGTCGGGTCGGCGCCAGAATCGATCGGCCAGCCTTCCGCTCCGTTGTCCGACTGGAACATGATGAATGTGTTGTCGTATTCACCGATGTCCTTCAGATGCTGGATCAACAGCCCGATGTTGTGATCGAGGTTCTCGACCATGCCCGCGTAGATTTCCATATAGCGCGCCTGCGCTTTCTTCTCCGCGGTGGACAGACTGTTCCAGGACTTGTCGACGGTTCCCGGGCCATAGTCGCCGTAACCTTGCGCTGCGCTATGCACGGCGCTGACGTACTTCGCGTTCGCGGCGCCGTTGTTCGCCGTCGCGGGCGATTGAGTCAGTGTTTCCGGAGCACCCCGGTAGGGCGTGAAGTCGGCCGGAATGATGCCGAGCGCTTTTTGTCGCGCGATGCGCGCACTTCGGATCGCATCGTAGCCGGCGTCATACTTGCCCGCGTAGTTGTGCAGATAAGGCTCCGGCACCTGCAGCGGCCAGTGTGGCGACGTGTACGCGGCGTACGCGAAGAACGGTTTGCCGTCGCCCTTGTTCGAATCGATGTAGGCAATGAGCTTTTGCGTGTAGAAGTCGGTCGAATAGAACACGGCCGGACTGCCGCCCGTGCCGCCCGGCTGACCGGGCTGTCCCGGTTGCACGTATTGCCCGTCCTCGGTGTAATTCTTCGAGCCTGCGGGTTCATGCGCAAAGTGATTCGTCGCCGCGCCGCCGAGCAGCGCGTAGCTGCGCTCGAAGCCCCACTGATCCGGCGTCTGTCCGCCGCCCGTCGCGCTGCCGACGATGCCCGAGCCGATATGCCATTTGCCCGCCATGTAGGTGTGGTATCCGCCGTCTTTGAGCAGTTGCGCCACCGACAGCGCGCGATCGTTCAAGTAGCCTTCGTAACCAGGCAGACCCTTGCGCTCGTCGGTGGGCACGCCCATCGTCCCTTCGCCGACGAGATGATGATCCGTGCCCGAAATCAGCATCGCTCGCGTGATGGCGCAGACGGTGCCGGTGTGATGATTCGTCAGGATGCGGCCCGACTGCACCAGCGCATCGAGGTTGGGCGTATTGATCTCACCGCCGAAGGCATGAATGTCCGAGTAGCCGAGATCGTCGGCCATGATGTAGAGGATGTTGGGACGCTTGGCGGCGGAGGCGACAGGCGTTGTGACGGGCGCGCCGTCGTCGGAAGAACCGCACGAGGCAAGCGTAAACAGACTGCCTATGGCAAGCGCGACTGCGGCGCGACGGAGCGCAATCGAACGGGACGAGATCATTGTCGTTATGGTAGGCCGTTGGAATGGAGCGGCGATGTTAGCAACGCGGCCCGGTGCGCCAAAGATCGATTTCTGCTTTGCTCCGCAGCGTGAACGATTTGTGTCGGTGCACGTCGCTCGTTGCCCGCCCTCGTGAATACAACGAAGGGCTATGTGAGTGCTGATCCTCGACTGTCATCGCGCGCTGCAAGAAGTACCGCCGCGCTATCCGGATCATCACTACGGTGTTCATGGGGAGCCTGCACAGCACTAGGCGCGGCCGTGGCTTCAGCTCGATCGCCGGATGGCTCGGCGCGCTCTTGAGTGTGATGCCGCTGCCTGACAAGCGTGGACCCTACCGTGATTCCGGTCGAAGATATGGTGAGCAAGATAAAAGTGGCGGTTGAAACTCGCAGCCACAGCGATTTCCAGATCGTTGCGCGCACCTTGCGCCCCAGCAGAAAATTGGATTCTCCCTAACCATTTATCCAGCGTCGGGCTTCTTAACCGTCGCAAAGGCGCTTGAAGATGTCTACGGGCAGATTCTCGCGCCGAAGTACGGAAGCCGCCGACGACGGGATGTATCCGTTCTCAGAGATGTGTGAGTTGATCGGGTTCCCTGCAGTGTGGGCGTTCGATCGCGCGCACGCCGACGAGGGCGCGACACGGCTCAATTTTCATCGTGCTCGTTTTAGGCCGCCGCTGTTCCCCTCGACGTTTGCACTATGCGCCTCCGCGGCCGACTAATTGCCCAACAGGGATTCAGCCGAACGGCCGTTGCAAATTGGCGGCCGTCGGTGGTTTCAAGTTCGGACCGTCTTGCATCATTCCTACCCGACTGATGTGTGACCTAGGAAATCGGCTCGAGGTGAACGAGCACTCCGCCTTGTTGAGCGGAAGCGTAGGCCGCGTCCATGACTTGCATCATCAGCTCCGCGTCGCGCAACGATGCGATCGGCTTTGCGCCGGTTTGGCTCTCGGCGAGCACCCGCTTGACGAACAAGGGGTAGTAGATATCAGTCTCGAGCTGGAGTCGGCGGCTTCGCGTACCTGCCGAAAGCTGATTCCGGTCGCGGAACTCGATTCTGTCCGGGCCAGACTTCGCGTACATACGGTCCGAAGAAAAAGTGAAGGAAAATTCGCGCTGCTCGTCGGCGGTACTGGGAAAGCTGTATCCCGTCTCGATAAGGCCGATCACGCCATCTTCGGTCTGCATGGTCACAAGCGAATAGTCTTCTACGGCGCCTCGATGCGTTCTTGCGTTCATGACGGCCGAGACACGGGCAACCTCCTTGCCTGTGAGCAGCCGGAAAAAATCGATGAAGTGTGTCGCCAGGTTGATAGTGGATCCACCGCCGGAATAAACGGGGTTGACTGCCCAACCGGAGCCTGATGCTTCGTATCGACTCGGCGGTCCAGCAACGAAACGAAATGACATGTAGTTAAAGTCGGATGGTATGCGTCCCTCCGCTTCTCCAAGTGACCCGAGCAACTCGCTCATTCGGAAGATTAGCGGCACCGCGCAATAAAGATTCGCTTCTTCGGTCAGCGTGCGAAGCCGGGTGACTTGAGACATGTTGACGCCGCACGGCTTTTCTAACGCAAACGGAATGTTCCGCGCAATTACGGCCTCGGCAAGCGCAGGCATCTCGGAGTGCCGCCCGAACACGAAAGCGAAATCGACCTTCTCGCGCTCAAGTAACTCGTAGGCCGACGAGTAAAGCTTGCATCCGAAGCGTGCAGCGATCGCTTCGCCCTTCGCTTGCTGCGCATCGGAGACGGCAACCACCTCGATCCCGGGCGCTTCGAGCGCATCAAGATACAGCGGGACATGCCAGTGGCTCACCTCCAACAAGGCAACTTTCATACATGTTCTCCTTCGTAGATTCCGCCCGTTCTTGATTGAAGGGGTAACAACTGACTTAATTCGGCCGCTTTTCGCGACTGGGGCCGTGCGTGGCTGCTACGCTGCTCACGTCGCGCCGACGTCCACCCCGGCTCGGCCTTCAGGGCGGTAATCGAACCCGAGAAAGCGCAGTGCGTATAACGCCTGTCCTTGATGCATTGGACCGCCGTCCTGGGTACGGCATCCACGTGCCTGCGCGGCTCGGAGCAGCGGCGTCGGCTCGGCCGCATTAATGATGTCTACCACGATAGTGCCCGGTGCGAGCCGCTCCGGATCAACTGGCATGGCGTCGCTTGCTTTCATGCCGAGCGGCGTCGCATTGATCACGACCTCGAAACCATCCGGATCGGATGGCCCTGAATGCACAGCACGACCCGTTTCGGCGGCGACAGACGCCGCAAGATCCCTGGCACGGTGCTCGTCGACATCGGAGATCGTCAGCTTGCTAGCGCCTGCGTAAGCGACGGCAAATGCGATCGCTCTACCCGCGCCTCCTGCGCCGACGAGAAGCACCGACTTATTCGCCGGATGGTTGCCTTCCCACTGCATCCCAAGAACGCAGCCGATGCCATCGGATATCGCGCCGACCCAGCGACCATCCGGTTCGCAGCGGATGACGTTGAGCGCGCCGACCTCGCGAGCAGTCGAATCCAGCTCGTCGACAAATGCGAGCATCCGTTGTTTATGAGGCATCGTGACCAGCATGCCGGACAGATTGCCCATCGCTCGTGCTCCGCTAACGAAGGCCGAGAGGTTATCTGCCTTGACCCAGAAAGGAACGCAAGCCGCATCGGCGCGCTGTTCGAGAAACAGCCGGTTCAACAGTTGTGGCGACTTCGCGGAACTCAGCGGGTCGCCTACCAAACCGTAGAGGCGCGTTGTACCTGAGATATGTGATTGCATTTCGGTTTGATGTTCGATCTAGGACGAAGGTCAATTCGTGCACATTCGAACCGGCATACGGCGCCGAAGTGCACCTTTGCAGTGATGTCGAGCCTGCGTTGCGCCCACGCGCTGATTACGGCGAGCAGGCGGCTGGCGGCTGCTTAAGACCGCACCTTACTGGCAAACTCGGGTTCAGCGGCATCCTTGCTAGCCGAGGTTATGGCTTCGCTGCGTAGACGCTCATATTCGGCCTTCGGTACGGGAATCGCGTTGCGGTCGCCCAGATCGGCGAGGCGGATGCGGTAGGTTTCCCGGGTAGTGAACGCCGCAAACGCTGCGACCAGGCAGATGCCGAACGTGAGAAAGCCGATCTTCAACGGGATGTTGGAGGACCCGGGGGGCGCGACCGCGACGAAAAGCGACGGCAGCAAGGCACACAAAGTCGTCCCGACGTTTTGTCCAATCGCCATGCCGGTGACACGCACGCGCGTGCGGAACAGTTCGGGGAAGAGACTCGGGAACACGCCGTTGAAGCCTTGGTAAGCGACGCCCCACATGAGCATGGAAAAGACCAGTGAGAGCCAGATACTGTGGATGCTGATGGCGTACAGGTAGCCGAAAGCAAGGACCCCGGAGCTCAAGACGCCGACCAGAACCGGGGGCCTGCGACCAATCTTGTCCGAGAGGTTGCCAACGAGGGGGATCAATATTACGGAGCAAAGGTTGCCAAGCACCGGCACCCACAGAAAAACGGCGGCAGGAAAGCCAATGCCATACGCCGGCTGGACTGCATAGGTAGCACCGAACACGGTCGCTAGAAGCGCGGTGACCGCGGCAAGTGCCATGCCGACAACGCGCAAGACATCGCCCCAACTCTCGCGCAGGACCTCGATGACCGGAGAGGGAGGAACCTCTCCGTATGCCTGTTCTTCAGAAAACGCGGGGGTTTCATCGACCTCGCGCCGAATGATGTAGCCCGCGATGATCACGACGACGCTCAGCAGAAACGGAATGCGCCAACCCCAGGAAGCAAACTGATCCTTCGGCATGAAGTGGGCGAGCGGTAAGAAGACGCCTGCCGCGAGGAGTTGCCCTGCCTGCACCCCTTGAAGGGTAAAGCTTGCGAAGTAGCCACGCCGTCCGAACGGCGCATGTTCGAGAATCATGGAGCTGGCGCCGGACATCTCTCCGGCGACTGCGAATCCTTGAATGAGCCGCAGGATGACGAGCAGCACTGGCGCCCAGATGCCGATCTGCTGATAGGTGGGCAAGAGGCCAACACACATCGTTGCGACGCCCATTAAGAGCATGCAGAAGATCAAGACCGTCTTGCGTCCGTGGCGGTCGCCGATGTGCCCGAGCACCATTGCCCCTATGGGTCGTGCGACATAGCCGACGCCAAAGGTCGCCAGGGAAGCGACGATGCCTACCGTTGGATTGTTTGAGGGAAAGAACAGCTGCGGGAACAGCAATGACGCCGCAGTCGCGTAGATGAAAAAGTCGTAGTACTCGAGCGCCGAGCCGATCCAGCCACTAGCGGCTGCGATCTTCGACTGGCGCTTGCCGTGAGGCTTAGCCGGTGCCTTTGCGTTCATGCCTGTCTCCATGGGTGATTGACTTTCCGGTGTTGCTGGTCTATTGTTGTAACACCGTTCCAATAGGAAGGATGTTACGCAAATCATGAGAGTTGTCAAGGGAGCAGTTGACCGGTCGCTGCAAGCGATCGAGTTGCTCGCACGTGAGGCGCGCTGGATGCGAATGTCCGACATCGCCGCCGAGCTCGAGTTGGAGAAGGGCCCCGCCCATCGAGTGCTTGCGCAGTTGTGCGAGCAGGGCTGGGCTGAACAGGATGAACACACATCCCAATACCGTCTGACTCTGAAGTTGTCCCTGCTCGGTCAGCGGTATTTGCATGGGCTTGGCCTGCCGGGCCTGGTGCAGCCGATCCTCGATGAGGTGGCCGCGCAATGCCGAGAATTGGTTCGCCTGACCGTAGTCAGCGAAGGGACGCTCGCGTGGCTGGCGTCCTCCCAAGGCGCGGCACCGGGCCTCATGTATTCGCCGTCAATGGATAGCCCGATTACCTTGCATACAACGGCGAACGGCAAGGTGTGGCTGGCGTCGATGCCAAACGACCGGGCGGTCGAATATGCATTGCGCGGGGGACTCGGAAAAGCAGCCACCCGCGCCTCTGGCCCTAAGGCGATCACCGGCGTCGAGCAGTTGATTCCGGAGTTGGAACTGACTCGGCAGCGCGGCTATGGGCTTGTTGTAGAAGAAGCCGAGCCTGGCGTTGCCGCGTTGGCGGTGCCCGTGCAGTCGTTGACCGACGGTACGGTGGTCGGCACGATGAGCATTGCTGGACCCGTAATGCGCGTTCAGCCCGAGCGTTATGACGACTTCTACACGTTGTTGAAAGAAGCGGCTTCGAAGCTAGGTGCGGTATGGCCGCGCCGGAGCGTTGAGGCTAACGTAAGTGAGGCGGCTTGAAGATGACAGCCCCAGCACAGGCCGCCGAGGCAATCGCCAGTCCGCGCGAACAGGCAGCACGCCTTCTTGTGACAGCGCGCCAAAAAGGCGCGCTCGTCGAGAGACTGCCCGTCGAGCTACAGCCTGCGAATGTGGACGACGGTTTCGCGATCCAGCAAGAGGTCAGCCGACAACTAGGGCGGCGGACTGGCGCATGGAAATGCGCGCTTCCGCGCCCGGGCAAAGTCATCGCCGCTCCGATCTACGACGCTGATATTCATCGAGGCCTTGCATGTCGCATGCGCGGGTCTCCGCGTGGCTCTGTAAGGGCAGAACCAGAACTGGCCTGCCTACTGGACCGCGATCTGCCGCCACGGCGTGAAGCCTATGGCGAAGCCGAAGTGCTCGACGCTCTTGGGGACACGCACGTCGCGCTCGAACTGCTGGGCAGCCGCTATGCGCATCCCGAAGAGCTGACGTTCCCTGAACTACTGGCAGACGGGCTGTTTAACGCGGGCCTGGTTCTCGGACCCCGCGTTAGGCTCCTCGATGGCGCCACGCCGGCTGATCTCCCCGCGGAATTCAACGTCAGTCTGAGCGGAGTCGGGGAAGAAGCGGTCACCTTGGCGGGACGCCACCCCGATCGGGGCGTGCTCGCGCCGATCGTATGGCTCGCCAATTTCCTTCGCGTCCGCGGCCTCGGACTGTACGCAGGCCAAGCCGTAATCACCGGGTCTTACGCGGGCGTTCTGGAATTGCCAGTCGGTCGCGAGCTGCGTATCGGCTTCGGCGAGCTCGGCACATTACCACTTACTTTACTGTTTTGAGAGGAGTACTAGATGCGTCTCGTCCGTTTCGGCCCGCCTGGTCAAGAGCACCCCGGTATCATCGATTCGAGCGGCGCGATCCGCGATCTTACCGGCATCGTGAACGACATTGACGGAACGACCGTCTCACCAGTCGGCCTTGCAAAGCTGAGCGAACTGGATCTGAGTCGTTTACCTGTCGTTAAGGCAGGGACGCGTCTCGGCGCTTGCGTCGGCAATGTCCGTAATCTCGTGTGCATTGGTCTGAACTACTCCGATCATGCTGCTGAAACCGACACGCCGATACCGCTCGAGCCTGTGGTGTTCAACAAGCACACGGGCTCCATCAGCGGCCCCAACGACCCGGTCGTCTTGCCCTCAGACGCACAAAAGCTGGATTGGGAGGTGGAGCTCGGCGTGGTGATCGGCAAACCCGCGTGGCAAATCGACGAAGCCGACGCGCTGGAGCACGTGGCGGGCTACTGCCTCGCGAATGATGTTTCCGAACGCGCCTATCAGCTCGAACGCGAAGGCCAGTGGACCAAGGGTAAGAGCGGATTTTCGTTCGCTCCGCTTGGTCCGTGGCTCGTGACGCGCGACGAAGTTCCCGATCCGCAGGCGCTCGACCTGTGGCTCGACGTGAACGGTACGCGCCGTCAGACCGGCAACACGCGCACGATGATTTTCAACGTCGCGCATATCGTGGCGTATCTCAGCCGCTTCATGCCTTTGATGGCTGGCGACGTGGTCATTACGGGCACGCCTCCCGGCGTAGGCCTCGGTCAGAAGCCGCCAGTCTTTCTCAAACCCGGCGACACCATGACGCTCGGCGGCAGCGGACTCGGCGCGCAGACCCAAAAGGTCGTGCAGTACGCAGAGTCTCTTGGCGCGGCCTGGGGCCGCGGCGAATATCCATCGGCACTGTAAGACGATTCTATTTTTAAAAAGGGAGGAGATATGAGCCTTGCTGGAACGGGCGTCGTCGCAATCTGGCATGACCTGCTGCCGGAAGCGAAAGATGATTTTTACGAGTGGCACAACCGCGAGCACATGCCCGAACGAGCGGGCATCCCTGGGTTCAGGCGCGGTCGGCGCTTCATAGCAATGGATGCAGGTCCGGAGTACTTCAATCTGTACGAGGCCGACACCGTCGAGGTGCTCGGCGCGCAAGACTACCTTTCTCGGCTGAATACGCCGACGCCGTGGACCAAGCAGGTCGTCGCCTCTTTCCGGAGCGTCGCACGCTCGATCTGTCACGTCGCCTATTCGGACGGCGTTGGGCAGGGTGCCTATCTCATGACGGTGCGCTTCGACGTGCCTTCGGATGCCCGGGCAGAGGTCGTGAAGGGTTTGCGTCAGCGCGTGCTGCCGCCGCTCGTGGATCTGCCAGGTATCACGGGCGTGCACCTGTGCCTTGCTGACGAAGCGGTCAGCAAGGTGGAAACGGCGGAGAAGAAGGCGCGCTCAGAAGGCACGCAGGTACCCACGTGGATCGTGTTAGTCGAAGGGTGCCGGGCGGACTATGCGCGTTCAGCCGTGGACCGCTTCGTTTCGGGACTGGCGGCATTGCCCCGGCCCGGCGCAACAACGCCGGACACGACGCTTTATCAACTCGAGTACACGCGCTGCAAAACACCCTGGAGCGCTGGCTAAGCGGTTAAACGTCGTCTGTCAACCGCTTCACGGCGCGTCTCGCGAGCCCCATGTGGCTAGGCGCGACCCGCTGTTACCGTGAGAAACGTAGGAGTAGTGCCATGTCGTTGAATATTGCCGACACGTCCGCCCGATCCGCCGCGTCGATGTCGGCTCGTGTCATACGGCTCAATCCTGCCGACGATGTCGTTATCGCACTCGAACAGCTTGTGTCCGGTACGGTGATTGACAAGGAAGCGGTGACAGTCTCAGGACTGATCCCGCCCGGGCACAAAGTGGCGACACGGGACATCGGGCAGGGTGAGGCGGTGCACCGCTATGGCCAGGTAATCGGCTTTGCCAGTCAGCCGATTCGCGCGGGGCAGCATGTACACACCCACAACCTCGCTATGGGCGACTTTGCGCGGGACTACGCGTTCGGTCAGGCCGCGCGTCAGACTGTACGCTCGAACGAGCCCGCAACATTTCAAGGCATTGTGCGCGCAGACGGCCGAGTTGCCACACGCAACTACATCGGGATCCTTACCTCGGTAAATTGCTCGGCCACGGTTGCGCGAGCCATTGCTGATCATTTTCGCCGCGACATTCATCCAGAGGAACTAGCCGCGTTCCCGAATGTTGATGGCGTCGTGGCGCTCACACACGGTTCCGGTTGCGCAATCGATTCGGAGGGCGACGGTCTTGCGATTTTGCAGCGCACGCTCGGCGGCTATGCATGCCATCCGAACTTCGCAAGCGTGCTGGTCGTGGGTCTCGGTTGTGAAACGAATCAAATCCCGCGACTTCTGGAGACGCAGGGACTCCGAGAACACGACCGCTTGCGAACGTTCACGATTCAAGACAGCGGTGGGACCACCTTGACGATCGCGAAGGGAATAGAACTGGTTCGGCGCATGTTGCCAGAAGCAAACAACGTAAGGCGAGAGTCGGTCAGTGCAAGTCATCTCACAGTCGGTCTCCAATGCGGAGGGTCCGACGGGTATTCGGGCATTACCGCCAATCCGGTGCTCGGCGCTGCCGTCGATCTGCTGGTGCAACACGGCGGCACCGCGATTCTCTCGGAGACGCCCGAAATCTATGGCGCGGAGCACTTACTGACGCGCCGCGCCGAAACGCCCGAGGTGGGCCGGAAGCTGATTGATCGCATCAAGTGGTGGGAAGCCTATGCGCATCGGCAAGGGGCGCAGATCAACAACAATCCGTCTGCGGGCAACAAGGCAGGTGGCTTGACGACCGTTCTTGAAAAATCGCTGGGAGGCATCGCGAAAGCCGGTTCCACCAATTTGACCGAAGTGTACGAGTACGCCCAGCCGATCACGGCGCGTGGCCTTGTTTTTATGGACACGCCGGGCTACGACCCAGTGTCGGCAACGGGCCAGGTAGCAGGCGGTGCGAACCTGATCTGCTTCACCACGGGGCGTGGTTCAGCTTACGGCTGCGCGCCCACGCCGTCGGTCAAGCTCGCGACCAACACGGCTCTGTGGCAACGACAGTCCGATGATATAGACCTGAACTGCGGAGAAGTGTTGGAAGGACGAGCGACGATCGAGCAACTGGGTCGAGTCCTTTTCGAATTGCTGCTAGATGTCGCCTCGGGGACCCGTTCTCGCAGTGAGCGGCACGGCTATGGACAGAACGAATTCGTACCTTGGCAGATTAGTGCAATCATGTGAGCGCGCATCAACATCAATTGACAATCTTGATTCTGCTAACCAGGTAGCGGTCTTCGCCGCAGGCCTTTCCTAGGCAGGCGCGTCTATGCGAGGGAGCGCAGTTGGAGGGCGGCTATGCATCGGACATCCGCCGCTCGACACTCGCCGGATCGAAGGTCTGCTTGGGGTCGAGGCTGTATAAAAACGCGTTGGTTGCCTATAGTTAGTCAACGGGTCTTTCGACGGTGGCCCATGAAGCGATTTATTGAAGGCGCGGCGCGAGATCAAGTTGCACTGCTACCTGAGTGTCCCGACGATTACGTCGATGCCGATAACGCCGTACGGAGCTTGACCTGATAGGTCTTGGCTTCGAGCGAGCCTCGCCCTCGTTGGTGGGCAGACCGGCATATCATCCGTCGACCTTGCTCAAGCTTTACATCTACGGGTACTTGAATCGAATTCAATCGAGTCGCCGCCTTGAGCGGGATGCGCGACGGAATCTCGAACTGATCTGGTTGACAGGCCGGCTGGCGCCTGACTTCAAGACCATCGCGGACTTTCGGAAGGACAACGGCGTTGCGATCTGCAAAGTCTGTCGCGAGTCGTGTTGCTTTGCCGCCGGTTGAAGCTATTCGCAGACGCGACCGTTGCTATCGACGGCAGCAAATTTAGGGCGGTCAACAACCGTGACAAGAACTTTGCCGGCCGCAAGCTTCCGGCTCGCATGGAGCAACTGGAACAAAGCATTGCCCGCTATAAGGATGAGCTGGACCGGGCCGATCGAGAGCCGGCGAGCCTGCCGGTGAACGAATCGTAGCTCCGGAACTTCGCGCCATCCGCCGTCGATACAGCCGTGTCATTCTTTGGTATATGACCCCCGCTGATCGATGAGTGGCAACTCGGCGTAGGGCGCGCCAATTTACTAATTGGGGGTTTGCACCGTCGGAGACGCTTGGCAAACGCCCTGCCTTATTGATACTAGGTGGCCAATACGCCTCCCGGACAGCCTAAGACGACTGCGAAGTCCAATGAGTGCGCGCTCGAGGTCACGACAGTTCGCGGCCTTCGTCGGTCTCACGTCGCAAAGCTGTATTTACAACGGTGTTATCGCTTTGCGGTCTCCGGGTCGCGCAGCGCCGTGCGATCCCAGCCGCCTCCTAGCGCCTTGAGCAGTTGAACGCTAGCATTCAGTCGGCGCGCGTCGATCGTCTCGCCGTTGCGCTGGTTTTCGAGCGCGATGGTCTGCGCGCTGGCGACCTCCAGATAGTCAACTGCCCCCGCGTGATAGCGGTTCGTCGCGAGCCTCAGTGAGAGCTCGGCGGCGGCCGTCGCTCGCTGCTGGCTCTGCGCCTCCTGCGCCAGTGTGTTCAGCGTGTTGAGGCTGTCCTCGACTTCCTGAAAGGCCGTGAGTACCGTCTGCCGGTAATCGGCGACGGCTCCTTCGTATTGAGCGTTCGCCTTGGCGAGCGTGGCCTCGCGGCGGCCGCCGTCGAATAGCGTGCCCGTCAGTTGAGACCCGAGCGACCAGAACAGACTCGATGCTGTGAGCCACGGCGCGAAAAATGTACTCTCCAGTCCCGCCGATGCCGTAAGCGTGAGATCGGGATAAAAGGCCGCACGTTCAACACCAATCTGCGCATTGGCGGCCGCGACCCGGCGCTCTGCCGCGGCTATGTCGGGGCGGCGTTCAAGCAGTTCGGATGGCACTCCTGCCGGAATGTCCGGGAGTGTGATCGACCACGTCTTGGACGGAAGAGTGAACGAAGACGCCGGCACGCCGCACAGCGTCGCGATGGCGTCCTGCATGTGCGTGCGCCTCACGTCGATGTCGCTGTCCTGCGTGCGGGCGCTTTCGAGTTGAGTTTGCGCCTGCGCGACGGCGGAGGCATCGACGGCGCCATCGTCAAGCTGCTGCTGGAGGATGCCCAGCGAGGACCCGTAGGCGGTCACAGTGTCGTTGAGCAACTGCTTCTGACGATCGAGCGAACGTAACTCGAAGTAATCGGCGGCGAGTTCGCTCGTGACCGATAGCCGCACGGCTTCGAGATCAGCCTGGCCTGCCTGCGAGCTGGCGCTGGCCTGCGCGGTGGCGTCCTTCACCCGGCCGAAGAGATCGGGCTCCCAGCTGGTGACAAGCCCCGCCGAATAGTCGGGAATGGTCTTTCCCGCGAGAGCCCGATGCTGAAGATTCTGCGACGTGCGAAAGCGCTCCTGTGAAACGCCTGCGCTCACCGTCGGTGCGTAGCCCGCACGCTGATAAGCTACGATCGCGCGTGCTGCCTCCAATTGCGCGACTGCCTTCTTCACGGTTTCGTTCGAAACATCGACCCGCTCTTCAAGCTGGTCGAGCTCGCGGTCACCGAATACGGTCCACCAGGGGCCGCGCGGCGTACTATCGCCGGGTGACGCGACCGTCCACCCGGCCGACGGCTGGGCGGCTGAATAGTGCGCGGGAACGTCGACAGCAGGCGCACTGTAGCGTGGCAGTGTAGAGCAGGCGCCTAAGGTGCCTGCGAGGCACACGGCAAGCACCGCGCGGAAGGGCGCCGCAGAGAGATCGAGCATGATGTGTGTCCACTTACGTTTTGCTGTTCGTACGAAGGGCTTCGCCGTCGCGAATCGAATCGCCTGGGTTGTCTATCACGCGATCGGCCGGCTGGAGTCCCGTCGCGATCTCGACATAGACTCCGAAGTCACGTCCGATGGTGACCTGCTTCAGCTTTGCCTTGCCGTCGCTGCCCAGTACCGCGACGGTCACGCCAGCGGGCCGGAACAGGAGCGCGCTCGCCGGAAGCTGGAGTCCGGGCGAGGAGTTCGGAAGCGAGAGATGAAGCTCCGCGTAGGCGCCCGGCATCAGCGCACCATCCCGGTTGTCGATATCGGCCTCGACGTGCAACGTGCGGCTCACAGGATCGATCGCGCCTGCGCTGCGCGCGATGGTCGCCGTGAAACGGCGCCCCGGATATTGCTGCGACGTGAGATAGACCGCAGCGCCCGGCTGCACGCTTGCCGCATCGTCCTGAGGCACATCGGCGAAGACGCGCAGGCGGTCCGTCTGCTCGATATGCATCAACTCTCCGCGCATGCCTGCCAGGCCCGGCGCGCCGCCCGCCGTCACGAGCGAGCCGATGTCAATGTTGCGCACGGTGATCACGCCATCGAATGGCGCGGTCACTTTCTGGTACGACACCATCTCCTGAAGCTGCGTGACATCCGCCTGCTTCGACTGCAACGCGGCGCGCTTCGCGTCGCTGTCGCTGGTCTTCGCATCGGCGTCCTGCTGCGAGACGGATTGCGTCTGAAGCATCGTCTGCCAGCGCGAGGCCGTGCTGCTCGCGAAGCGATAGTCGGCTTCTGCCATCGCAGCATCGGCGCGGGCTTGCTGAAGATGCGCGTCGAGCTCGGGCGTCTCAATGCTCGCAAGGAGCTGTCCGGCCTTCACGTGCGTGCCGATGTCCGCGTACCACTGCCGCACATAGCCGCTTGTGCGTGCATAGATCGAAGCATCGGCCCAGGGCATCACGGATGCGGGCAGAAGCAGTTCCTGCGTCGCGGGCGCCTGCTTCGGCGAGATCGTCGAGACGATCGGCTCGCGCTGCTCGTCAATCTGATGTGTCTGCGCGGCGCGCGCATGCAGCCGGGGCATGATGCCGGCGACGAGCATGATCGCGACGAGTCCGGCGATCGCGGCAGGGATCGGGCGCAGCCGCGTGGGAGTGGGCGATTCCATTCGAGGTCCTCATTCGATGCTTGGGGGGAGTTCGGCAGATCCGGGCCGGTTCGTGCGACGCTTCGCCAGCCAGCCGTGCACCATGCCGAACACCACCGGCACGAATATGAGCGTGGACAGGGTGCCGATGGCGAGGCCGCCAATCACTGCGCGGCCGAGCGGCGCGTTCTGTTCGCCGCCGTCGCCGAGGCCGAGTGCCATCGGCATCATGCCGATCAACATGGCGAGCGCGGTCATCAGCACGGGGCGGAATCGGTTGAAGCCGGCATCGAGCGCGGCGGCGAGCGGTGGCGCGCCGCCGAGCAGTGCGTCGCGCGCGGTATTGATGACGAGAATGCTGTTTGCCGTCGCAATGCCGATGCACAGGATTGCGCCGGTAAGCGCGGGCACGGAGAGCGTCGTCTGCGTGACGAAGAGCATCCAGGCGATGCCCGCCATCGAACCCGGCAGGCCGCTGATGATAATGAGCGGATCGATCCACGACTGAAAATTCACGACCATCAGCAGATAGACGAGGGCAATGGCAAATACGAGCCCGAGGCCCAGGCCACTGAACGATTCGCTCATCGACTGCACCTGACCGCGAATCACGATAGACGAGCCGGGCGGCAGGTGCGCGCGCTCGGCGTCGACGAGCTTGGTCACGTCCGCGGCGACGCCGCCGAGATCGCGATACTGCGTCGACGCGAAGATATCCAGCACGGGCTGCACGTTGTAGTGTGAGACTACGGCCTCCTGCTCGCTGCGCGAGGTGGTGCCGAGCGTGCCGAGTTGATTCTGCGGATTGAGCGACACGTTCTTGGTCGTAACCGGGATGTTCGCGAGCGATTGCAAGGAATGAATGTCCCATTGCGGCACTTCCGCCATCAGCGGATAACTCACGCCGTTCTTCGGATCAAGCCAAAAGTTTGGCGTCGTCTGCGAGCTGCCGCTTAACGCGATCAGCAGGTTCTGTGCGACGTCGCGCTGTGTGAGCCCCGCCTGCATGGCCTTCGTTCGATCGACGTTCACGTTGATGGTCGGTTCGTCGCCAGGTTGCTGAATGCGCGCATCGACGAGACCCCGCACGCCGCGCATTTCATCGAGCAGACGATTCGCGACCGCGCGGTTCTCATCGAGCCTGTTGCCGACGATCTGCACGTCGATCGGCGCGGGCAGGCCGAAATTGAGAATCTGGCTGACGATATCCGCGGGCAGGAAAGCGAAGCTCACACCGGGAAACGAAGCATTCAGCACATTTCGCAGCTTCGAGACGTACAGCTCGGTCGGCTGGTGTTTCGGCGCGAGCGTGATAAGGATGTCAGCGTCTTCGGGGCCGATCGGGTCCGACGAATCGTATGTCAGGTTGATGCCGCTCACCGGCACGCCGATGTTGTCGAGCACTGCGGCCTGTTCGTTCGCGGGAATTAAGCTGCGGATTTTCGCTTCTACCTCATCGGTGATGCGCGCTGTCTCTTCGATGCGCGTTCCGGTTGGCGCGCGCAGATGCAGGCGAATCTCGCCGGTATCGACGGACGGGAAGAAGTCGCGTCCTTCGAATGGCACCAGCACGAGAGATGCGAGGCACAGCGCGATCCAGAGCGGCACGAAGCGGCGTCGGTTGTCGATGGCCCGTTGCAGCACGTCTCGATAGCGTGCGCGTAAAGCTTCAAAGCGATTTTCGAACGCCGACTGGAAGCGCGTCAGTGCACCGCCGATGCCACGCACCGCCTTGCTCGTTTTCGATGGCGCGCGCATCAGATACATCGCCAGCGTCGGAATGAGCGTGCGCGAAAAGAAGTACGACGCGCACATCGCGAAGATCACGGCTTCGGCGAGCGGCACGAAGAGATAGCGCGCGACGCCCGAAAGCAGGAACATCGGCACGAAGACGATGCAGATTGAAAGCGTCGAGACGAAGGTCGGCACTGCGATCTCGCCGGACCCATTAAGGATCGCGCCGTGCAGCGGCTCACCGTTCTCAAGATGATGCGTGATGTTCTCGATTGCCACGGTCGCATCGTCGACGAGAATGCCGACCGCGAGCGCAAGCCCGCCGAGCGTCATGATGTTGAGCGTCTGACCGAGCGCACTTAGCGCGATCAGCGATGTAAGCACCGCGAGCGGAATCGACACCGCGATGATGAGCGTCGCGCGCCAGCTCCCGAGGAACAGCAGGATCATCACGGCGGTGAGGCAGGCCGCGATCAGTGCCTCCCGCACGACTCCCGAGATCGCGGACTTCACGAATACGGACTGATCGGAGAGCGGCGTGATCTTGAGCGCCTTGGGGAGGCCGGCTGCGATTTTGGGAAGCATGGCCTTGACCTGACCGATGATCGTCAGCGTCGATGCGCTGCCGGTCTTCTCGACCTGAAGCAGCGCCGCGCGCTTGCCGTCGGACCGCACGATGTTGGTCTGAGGTGCGAAGCCGTCTATCACATGCGCGACGTCGCGCACATAGATGACGTCGCCCTTCGCGGTCTTGATCGGCAGGTCGTTCAATGCCGCGACGGTCTGCGTGCTGCCGTTCATCTCGACGTTGTATTCGCGCGTGCCGATCTTCGCGGTCCCGCCCGGCAGTATCAGATTCTGCGCGTTGACCGCATTGACCACGTCGACGGGCGCAAGGCCTTTCGCCTGCAGCTTTGCCGGATCCAGCTCGACCATGATCTGACGGATCTTGCCGCCGTAAGGCAAGGGCACGGCGGCGCCCTGAACCGTTGCGAGTTGAGTGCGGATGAAGCTGTTGCCGAGATCGTAAAGCGTCTGTTCGGGCAGCGTCTTGCTGGAAAGACCGAGCTGCAGCACCGGAACGGTCGAAGCGTTGTACGTGATGATGTTCGGCGGTAGCGTGCCCGGCGGCAGCACGCGAAGAATCGATGCCGAATTGGACGCCGCCTGCGCAATGGCGCGATTGATATCCGCGCCCGGATGAAAAAAGATCTTCACGACAGAAACGCCGTTGAGCGCTTGCGATTCGATGTGCTCGATATCGTCCACATCGGTGGTCAGCGCGCGCTCGTAGTTCGATGTGATGCGCTTGGCCATGTCTTCCGCCGAGAAGCCGTTGTACGACCAGACGATGCTGACGACCGGAATGTCGATGTTCGGAAAGATGTCGGTGGGCGTGCGCAGGATCGCGAGCGGCCCCAAAATGAAGAGGAGCACCGCGAGAACGATGAACGTATAGGGCCGTCGCAGGGCCAGTTTGACAATCCACATGGTGCTGGTCCGTTTGAAAGGTGGGCGAGCGGTAGACGCGCGATTGCAGCAAAGTCCAGCGCAGTTTTGCCGTTGGTCCGATGCATCCTTTCCGAATGAAGGCGCCCGGGGAGCGCATCGGGCGACGCGCGAACTTAGCTCGCATGGCGAGAGGCGGCCCTTTCGGCGCACCTCCTCCGAATGGACTCACGATACGATCTTGGAACGCTCTGCGCCATCAGACTTGCATTCGGCGTTCTCATCTCTCCGTATAGGGTCGGAAAGGCAGTACAGGCGCAGATCTGGAGCGTTTGAACCTCCACCTATGCCACGTCCCGCTGCACTGATTTGAGTGCTGAGCCAATCTGGGGGATCCCACGCAGACGTTAGCCAGAAATGAATTCCGTCAGCCCATTGCACGTAGTTTCGCCGCGACCAGGGTCTGTATTGACCGACTTCTCCCTGACTGGGAAAGGGTAGAGTGAATGCTCACCTCTGCGTAAATGCGTCGACAATCAAGGTCCGACGCGCGAGTTGAGGTTCGTCTCGACTGTTCGCGACGTTCGTGACTGAAAGTGAGAGCGCCCGACGAGACAGGGAAGCGCTGCGCGCGTAGTTGGTCACGAGCTGGGTCGCTTCAGCGCTATACCTTAATATGCTTTCGCGGACGGCTTCGCCCGCGTAAGCTCGTCCTCATCGGAGCGGGACCACTACGAGTGCCGCCAATCACACACACCGTCGAGGAAAACGTCCTTGTTATCGCCATCCAGAGTTTCAGTGATCGATGACGACGAGTCTGTCCGCGTCGCCTCCTCAAGCCTCTTGCGCTCGCTGGGCTGGGAGGTCAGCCTCTATCCGTCGGCGGAATCGTTTCTCAGCGGTGACTCGCTCGAAGGCCTTGCGTGCATCGTCACCGATCTTCACATGCCCGGCATGTCCGGCCTGCAACTTCAACGACGGGTGCGCGAGTTAAAGCCGGGCTTGCCACTGATTTTTATTACAGCATTCGCTTCGGACGACGCCCGGCGTCAGGCGCTCGACGCAGGCGCCGTGTGTTTTCTCAGTAAGCCTGTCGATGGATACGCGGTCGCCGATTGCCTACAACGCATTGGACGAAACCTTCTGTAAGATTGGTATGCGCGACGCGATCCTGCGGATTCGCATCTTCGCAGTCCGAAATGCTTGATGTAAGCTCTCCACCACGTACATCTTTCACGAACTCCCAATGAATATAGGGCTTGTCTGGTCGCTTTTGGTTTCAGTTGGTCGGCATCAGAGTGGGAATGATTGGAGCATACCAACGCGCTCAGGTGCGATCAGTCGTGACACGAACATCGTGCCTATGTACGCCGCAGCGAGCCGTTCCGGAGGCTTAGCGATTTAAGCCAACGACAGGCCCGCTACCGGAGAATTCTTAAACGGAATCACAGGCGCTCGCGTTATGTTCTCCGTCGCCTCGCTCTCAGCCTTTGGCGGCTGCCGCGCGATCAGCAACTCGTCACACGCAGCGCGCATGTCGGCGAATCCGGTCGGGGGCCGGGCGGCACGGCACGCGGACAGCTGTGTTTATGCGTGCCGAGCGAGCAAGAAACGAAAGATCGGCGTGCCACCCCCCGACAGCCTGATGGTCTCGCTCAAAACGATCGCGCGCGCGTCTGAACACGATCGTTCTCGGCATTCAGTCATCGAGCGTGGCGATCGCCGAAGCGGCCAGCGAGATCGCGCAAGGCACCGTCGATCTGTCGAAGCGCACGGAGTCGCAGGCCGCATCGCTCGAAGAAACGAAGAGACGGCGGCGAGCATGGAAGAACTCGCGAGCACCGTCGCGAAGAATGCCGACAACGCCGCCGAGGGCACGCACGCGGCGACGAAAGCATTCGGCGACGCGACTCAGGGCGGCGACACGGTCAATAATGTGGTGGCGACCATGCGGAGCATCGCGCAGGCTTTGTCGCACATGGCCGACATCATCGGCGTGATCGAAGGCATCGCGTTTCAGACCAATATCCTCGCGCTCAATGCGGCCGTCGAGGCCGGCGCCATCACCGCTGATACGTCGCGGACCAGCTTGACTGTGAGAGCAGCAGCTTCGTCGCGATGTTCGGGCGCTCAATCGGTGAGACGCCGCAGCGTCTGTTCAGGTGCGGTCGACGGACGTTCGATGCGCGAGCGCGCGAGCGCGCGATACGCGAGCGACGCGCCCGCCATGGCCAGCGCCGTCGGGATCAGGAAGTCGTGATTGAAGCGCGTGAACTCGATCATCAGCACGAGCGCCGTCAGCGGCATCTGCATGGCCGGGCCGAGGAACGCCGCCGCGCCGATCACCGCGAACGCGCCGAGCGGCGTGCCGGGCCAGATGCCGTTCCACACGCTGCCAAGGACCACGCCGAGCAACGCGCCGTTGGTCAGGCTCGGCGTGAGCAGGCCGCCTTGCGCGCCCGCGCGCAGCGAACTGACTTCGATTGTCACCTTCAGGATCAGCAGCACGCCGGCGAGCGCGAAGCCGAGCGAATCGTCGAACGAAAGACCGGCGGGGCCTCGGCCATTGCCCGCGAGTTGCGGGAAATAGATGACGAGCACGCCGATCAGCGCGAAGTTCAGGACCGCCAGCGCAGGCAGCGCATTGCCGCGCGGCGCGTGCTTGCGCGCGGCGCCCGCGAGCGTCATGAAGCACCACGCGGCCACGCCGAACACCGGTCCCATGACGATCGCCCAGACGATCATCTGTGCATCGAGCGCAAAGGCGGGCAGATGGTACTGATGTCCGTCGCCGAGCCCGATCCACGCGACGATCGCGCCGATTGCGGAGGTGGTGAAGGCCGCCGCGACGATGACGCCATCGAACGTGCAGAGCAGCACTTCGAGCACGAAGACCGCGCCGCCGAGCGGCACGTTATAGACGGCGGCGAGTCCTGCGCCCGCGCCGCACGCAACCATGATGCGCGACTGCGCGGGCGTGAGCCTCGCGTAGTGCGCGAGCCAGCCTGCCCACAGCGAGCCGATTTCGCGCGGCGCGACTTCCCGGCCGAGCGGCGAGCCCATCGCCACGGTGACGATCTGCAGGAGCGCATGCGCGATCGTGCTACCGGGCGGCATGCGCGGATCGTCGGAATCGACGGCCTGGCGGATGCTGACGAGCGGTTTGCCGAAGCGATGCACACACCACCAGCCGACGCCCGCGATCACGCCGCACAGCGTCAGCACGATGAAACGGCGCAGCGGCGACGCGGCCGAGATGCCGACGAGAAAGCTTTCGCCGCCAGTGAGCGCATCGAGGCTGTAGCCGAACGCGACGTGCTGGATTTCGTGCAGCAGCAACGCGAGCAGCATGCCGCCGAGCCCCGCACCCAGCCCGACGAGCGTGGTGACGACGATGAGCTTCACGGTCGGTGTCGATGACGGCATCGCGCTGACCTCGCAGAAAAAGGCGTAGGGTAGCGCGGCTGAATTTCGCGCGCCTCGCCGGATGCATCGATTATAGATATGCACGGCTTTATTTCGATGCCCGAAATCTTCTTGGGAAATGCGCAAACGCCCACTATCCTCGGGACAATAAGGTATCGAAAAATATCCGGGAGGCAGCGTGAGTCTGGTGATTTCCGGCCGCATCGTTCCGCTTGCGCGAACGTCCGAGAAGAGTACGTTTGCCGGCAAGGTGTGGATCGGCGACGACGGGCGCATCGAGCGCGTCACGCGCGGCAACGCAGCCGGTCCGCGCAGCGGCTTCGACAAAGCGGCCGTCGTCGATGTGGGCGATGATCTCGTGCTGCCCGGTTTCGTCGATCTTCACAGCCATCTCGCCTACGCGACGCTGCCGCTCTGGACCCAGCCCGGCCGCACGACACCGTTCCTGCATCACGACTCGTGGCCGTCCGCCAGCACCTATGCAAGCGACATCACCTGGCCCGCTTACGCGCTTCTCACCGCCGCTCCCGAAGCGTCGCTCGCCTACGCCGAAGTGCGCGCGCTCATCGGCGGCACGACGAGCATTCAGGGCTCGCCGCCGAAGAACCGGCCGCTCGACGGCTGGATGGTGCGCAACGTCGAGGATGAGACCTTCGGCGGAACCATCTCGTCGAACCGCGTGCTAGCCTCCACATTGACGGTCAAGCCCGAAGTCCTCGCGAAACGATCCGCGCAGATGAAAGCGGGCGCGGGCTTCATCTATCACTGCGCCGAAGGGCAGGTGAGCTCCATCGCCGCCAACGAGTATCAGAGCGCGCGCAAGTGCGGCTGCCTGCAGAAGGATTTCGTCGCCATTCACACGAATGCGCTCAATCCCGGCGATTACGATGCATGGACCGATCCCGGCACGGTCGTCTGGTCGCCGTTCTCGAACCTCTGGCTCTATGGCAGCACGACCAGCGTGCCGTCCGCGCTGGCGAGAAAGATCCGCGTGTGCGTCGGGTCCGACTGGGGGCCATCGGGCACGCGCAATGTGCTCGGTGAAATCAAGGTCGCCGCGCTGGTGAGCAAACGCGAGCGATGGAACCTCACGCCCTTCGATCTCGTGCGCATGATCACCTGCGAACCCGGCGACGCGATCGCCGGTCCCTGGAACGTGCAGGCCGGACGCCTTGAGCTGAATGCGCTCGGCGATGTGGTCGTCATCGCGGCCAAGGCTTCCGCCGATCCGTTCGCGACCGTGCTCGCCGCCACCGAGAATGACGTGCAACTGGTGGTCATCGGCGCACGCGCGCGCTACGGGAATGCGAAGCTCATGAAGGCCGCGAAGGCCACGTTTCCGTCCGAACTGAAAATCGCCGGAACGAAGCGCGTCCTGTCGATGACGAAACTCGACAATGCTTCCGAGCCGTGGAGTTTCGCGCAAGTGCTGACGCGCCTGGAACAGGTCCGCGCCGATCCGAAAAAGGAAATCGATGCCGCCGGTAATGCGGCGGCGGCAGCGCGCATGGCGGGCGAAGCGCCTCGTCTGCGGCTCGCGCTCGACATGCCGCTCGGCAAGCTGCCTATCGGCGGGCTGCCGAAGAATCTCGGCGAGATCGTCGTGCCGCCGATCCAGCCGCTCGCACACGACGCGGCCTTCTTCGCCTCGCTCGTCGGACGCGGCTTCCACGGCGGCCTGCTCGATGGCCTCGAAAAGTTCTATGCGTGACATCGCGAGCGAATCATGGCCACGAGAACATCATCGTTATTGAAGGCGCAGATGGGCGTGCTGCTCGCCGAGCGCGCGGGTCTCGTGAAGACGACTCACGCGCGGCGTCCGGCAGCATCCGGCGATCAGCTCGATGCCGCCGATCGCGAAGTCATCGTCGATGCGCTTCTGACGGTCATCGCCGGGGCGTACTGTCATCTGCATCAGAAGCGCGCGGGTTACGCCAACGATCCCGTGCAGGCGCTAGAACTGCTGCGCACGCACGCCGCCGACATGAGCGAAGCCGAGTTCCATATGATCGTGACGGGAATCGTCGTCGATCTGCGCGATGCGCACACGCTCTATGCCGGCCCGGCGTCGCTCGCCGGCGCGGTCGCGCAACTGCCCTTTCTGGTCGAACAGTTCGGCTCGACGGACGAGCCTTCGTTTCTCGTCACGAAAGTCGGGCACAGCAAGCTCATCAAGGACCCCTCGTTCAAGCCGGGCGTGCTGCTCGATACCTGGAACGGCATACCGTTCGAGCGCGCCGTCGCGATCCATGCCGATCGCGAAACGGGCGGACGCCCCGATGCGCGGCTCGCGCGCGCGCTCGAATCGCTGACGTTCCGCTCGCTGCAATACGGTCCGCCGCCCGACGAGATGTGGGTCGACATCGGTTTTCGCGATGGTCCGGCGAGGGCGCGGCGCGAAGTGCGCATACCGTGGCGCATCGTCTGGCCGGGCCGCCCCGCGACCGGCGTGCGGCCCGGCGCGCATACCGCGCGGCGCGTCGCGGTGAATCCGGCGGCGGAACAGGTCCGGCGCGCGAAAAAGCTGATGTTCTCGGGCAAGGAATGGAACGCCGAGCATCTGCGCGCGGTGATGGCGCGCGACGCCGGCTGGATCAAGACCCGCTTTCCCGACGCGCTTTCCGCGCGCACGTTCCCGAGCAAAGTGCTCGGCGATGTCGCCTATCTACGCATCTGGAGCTTCGATGTCGAAGATCACGAAGCCTTCGTTGATGAGGTCACGCGCCTCGTCGGACAGTTGCCCGACACGGGCCTCATCGTCGATGTGCGCGGCAATCCTGGCGGCCTGATCTGGGCGGCGGAGCGCCTTTTGCAACTCTTCACGCCGAACAAGGTGCAGCCGACGCGCTTCAGCCTCGTTGCCACGCCCTTGACGCGCGCGATGGCGAAGAGCGCGTTCAACCGCATGGAGCTCGAACCGTGGATCGCGTCGCTCGAATCGGCGATCTCGACCGGCGAGGGATACTCGCAGGCGCTGCCGATCACCGATCCGTCCTGGTGCGATGACGTCGGTCAGCGTTATGGCGGGCCGGTCGTGTGCGTCGCCGATGCCAACACGTACTCGTCCGGCGACCTCTTCTGCGCGGGCTTCGTGGACAACGAAATCGGGCCGCTCGTGTGCGTGGGCCAGGCGACCGGCGCGGGCGGCGCGAACGTGTGGACGAGCCATGACCTGACCGATGCACTGGACGGAACGGACTTCGCACTGCCGCGACTGCCCGACGGCGTGAGCTTCACGATGGCATTTCGCCGCGCGGTGCGTGCCGGCGATGCGGCCGGCGTGCCGATCGAAGACCTCGGCATCGCCGGCATTCCGTATGCGATGACCCGGCGCGACGTGCTCGACGGCAACGCCGATCTCATCGACTGGTGCGCGCGGTTTCTGGCGGGCGCACCGTATTCGAGCCTTCGCGTGACGCTCGGCAAGTCGGAACTCACGGTGACGACGGCCGGGCTCGACGAGCTTGAACTTTATGTGGACGGCAGGCCGCTCGATGCGGCGCGAGTGATCGGGGATGGGGTTTTAAAGCTGCCGCGTCCCGCGGCCGGGGAGCGGCTCGAAGTGGTGTGCCGCAAGGCGGGAGCGGTGGTTCAGCGTCGCCGGGTTGCGCTGGCGTGAGGGGTGGATGTGTCGCAGCGCGGGTTGCAATTTGACGCAATCACGCTTGCGCCCAGATTTCACTTGCTGACAGTGATCCATTGCGCACCGTCCAGTGGGCGCAGATAACGGGAGTCCAGTCGAAAGCAGCGGACACTGTTGTCCTCGCGGCAGGCGCCTGGAGCGCGTTGTTCTGCCAGCATCATGACATCGACCTGCCCGCCATCAACGTGATCGGAACGGCGCTGCGGACCGCTGAGGCGCCCGGCGTCATCGAAGGCTGTTTCTCTGGGCCTAACTTCGCACTGAGGCGAAGGTTGGACGGCGGCTATACGATCGCGGTCCCCGGCTATGGGCGCGTGGAACTCTATCCGAAGCCTGATGCCGTTCTGGACAGCAGCGTGTTCGATGACACGCCGATTACTGTGAGGCATCCCGGGCAGGATTAGGGCACGCTGGCCAAGTCTCTCTGATGTGTCAGCGCTAGCTACGTGGCCTGTTGACTGTCTCACGTCCGACGGTGACGACACTTTTGCTCAGTTGGTTACTGTGGCAAAGTCTTCGCATAATCTCGCAAGTCTTTGTGGTCGCGCAGTATCTGCCGGTACAAGCCCTGAAACGCTAACCAGGCAACATAGTCCGACGCCAGATGTCGGCGTGTCGCGCGTGCTTCCTCGGCGCTGAGGGGAGCGAGCGCGCCGGCTGCCTCGGCGAGCAACTGAACTTGTGCGCATCGCTCCATCGAAATAAAGCGGTACACTGCGGAATCCACACTGGTCCCCACCGTAAGAAAGCCGTGGTTCAGCAAAATCGCGGCCTTGCAAGTGCCCATCGTCCGCGCAATGCGCGCACCCTCGTCAGCGGCGAGGACGACAATATCTCCGCGGAAGACAACGTGGTTCTCAAAGAACAAACAAGCTTCCTGATTGATCGGCGCGAGCAACCGTTCACGTGCCGCAAATGCGCGTCCGTAAGTTGTGTGGGTGTGCACAGCCGCCATTGCCGAATGATTCACACGATGTAGGCCGCAGTGGATCGCGACCGCCGCCGCATTGACGGGGCCAGTACCATGATGCACAACACCCGCGTCGTCGATGCATATGAGGTCGTCCGGATGAATCGTGGAAAAGTGCTGCGCGTACTGGTTGACCCAGTACCGGTCGTGATGCTCGGGATCGCGCACCGTCACATGCCCAGCGATCCCCTCCGTCAGTCCAAAGCGCGAGAGCAAACGGAAGGCCGCCGCGAGCTTAAGCTTGCGATGGCTGCGTTCGTCCTCCAGGCCGGCAAACTCACGGGGCACTGGAAGCGGGCCACCGATCGGAGTAGGGATTTGGTGGTCGTTCGAGTCAGCCAGGCACATACGGCACCTTCGGAAATGAAAGTAATGGGAAAGAATCTGTAGCCCTCAGGATTCTCATTGTGTCGCGCCAGTACTCGGGCCGTCCATGGCGATTTGCTCACTGTCGTGTGAGCTTTCGTCAAGCGGGGTGCCGGACGGCCCGCGACACAAGGCTCGGCAGGAGGTCATGCCAAAGCGTCACAGGAGAGATACTTTTCGTGAATTGTCACGGAAATTCGGCCGGTGCTAAATGCACGTGACGCTAGCACTGGACACCTGATATGCAGACCCCAGACTTCAAGAGCACCTTGCCGCCACAATTGATGAAGCGCATTGTGTGGCGCCTCGCGCCGCTGATGGTGCTAATGTACGTCGCCAATCAACTCGACCGAGCCAACGTCGGCTATGCGGCGTTGACGATGAACGCCGAACTCGGGTTGACGGTCGCGCAATACGGGCTTTCTGCGAGCCTTTTCTTTCTCGGCTATATCCTGTGCGAGGTGCCGAGCAACCTGTGCATGCATCGCTACGGGGCGCGTCGCTGGATGACGCGCATACTCGTGAGTTGGGGGCTGCTCTCCTCGCTCACGAGCTTCGTGCCGAACGCTCAATGGCTCTATGTTGCGCGCTTTATGCTCGGCGCGTTCGAAGCGGGACTGTATCCCGGCATGGTCTACTACCTCACACTGTGGATGCCCTCGCGCAACCGTGTCTGGATGATGTCGCTCTTCACGATGTCGATTCCGCTTACCGGGATGATCGGCGCGCCGGTCTCCACCTGGATCATGGATCACGCAAACGTCTTTGGCGTAACCGGCTGGCGCGCGATGATCCTTCTCGAAGGCTTGCCGGCCATCATCCTCGGTGTGATCGCATGGTTCTACCTGCCCGATGGCCCGCACGACTGGCGTGGTCTGTCTGACGAAGATCGCCACACTATTCGCACGACGCTCGCACACGAAGAACAAGCCGCGGCGGTCGCCATTCAGCCGGGGAACGCGCGGAGCGCGCTAACGAACTTCAAGGTGTGGGGACTAGGAATTGTTTACTTCGGTATAAACTCGGGCATCATTGGGCTGCTCTATTTCTTGCCGCAAGTAGTCAAGACCTTCAAGGGAGGCTCGCAACTCTCACTAACGCAGATTGGCCTCATCACGTCTGCGCCGTTTGCGGTAGCAGTGGTGAGCGTGATCGTTTGGGGGCGCATCGTAAGTCACAAGCGTATTCACGCGCTGTACGTCGCAGGGCCGATGATGCTTTCGGCCATGACGCTCGCGAGCGCACTATATCTGTCGTCACCGCTGGCAACGGTCGCGGTGCTCGCGATTGGCACCTCTGCGTGCTTCTGCAGCATCAGCACTTTCTGGCAATTGCCAAGTCGTATCCTTACCGACCGAGCGGCGGCGGCCGGCATCGCACTCATCACGAGCATCGGCGTGTCGTCCGGTTTTATGATGCCGTACTTCATCGGCTGGGTGCGCGATACGACCGGCACATTCCAGCTCGCATTCATAGCAATCGCCGTGGCGATGACGGTCGGCTCCGCGCTAGCGATCGCACTCGACCCCGAACGACGCCGCGTGCCGTCCGCAGGCATGGCGCTAAAATGAGCGGAATTTCCATGGAGATCCGCCCGTGTCATTGCGTCGAGGAATTCCCAGCCTGACGGCATTGCAGGCGTTCGAGGCGTCGGCGCGTCATCAGAGCTTTTCGAAAGCCGCCGCCGAGTTGCAACAGACGCACGGCGCCATCTGCAAAAAAGTCAACGAACTTGAAGCGAGTCTCGGCGTAGAGTTGTTCCGGCGCGTAAGCCAAAGGCTGGTGCTCACCGATGCCGGCGCCGACTATGCCCATCGCATACGGGTGAATCTTGAACAGATTCGCCGAGACACCCGGCATCTGGTCGCGAACCGGGAGCGTTCGACGCTGCGCGTCGCGGTCGGCGTGACCTTCGGCGCTCAATGGCTCGTGCCGCGGCTGCCGGGATTTCATTGCGCACATCCGAACATTCAGGTGCGGCTGACGGGCCGTGATCAACCGACCTACTTTCAGGATCTGAACTTTGACGCGGCGATTCACTTCGAGCAATCGCCGTTGCCTGGACTCGCGAGCAAGGTGCTGCTAGCCGACGATAGAGTGTGGATGGTAGCGTCGCCTTCCCTTACGGAGCACTATGCCGATTGCGATATCGCTTCCATGCCGTGGATCCACACGCGCGATTTGCCTGCTGCATGGATGACGTGGAGTGAAACGGTCGCACCGGAAAGGGCTGAACATGCGCGCGATGGTAGCGATCATTTCTTCGACTTCTTTATCATGGCTATCCGCGCGGCGGTCGCGGGACTTGGGGTCGCACTCCTGCCACGCGTTCTGATCGAACAGGAACTTGCTTCCGGCCAACTGATCCGAATCGGCGGATATGCCGCGATTAATGCGCAGAAGACCTATCTCATGTTTCCAGAACAGAGGCGCGACTGTGCACCGTTCGCTACCTTCGCATCGTGGCTGGAAGATGAGATGCTGCGATACCGCGTGATACTTGCATGTAGCGAAGAGAACGGGCGTTTGCGAACTCCCCCCGCTTGACGCTTGGGCTACATGCGATGGTGTTCGATAGGCCGTACTCGACCAGAAAGCGGACGCTCAGGGGCTGCGAGGCGAACGTCGCTTACGGGTCGCGTGCTGCCTGTCGTGCCAAGCCGGGAGCTGTCTGGAGGCGGCTCAATGCATCTACGCAGTCGCCGGGAGATATTCGCCTGCGCGTCCTCGACCACCCGTATAATCCGGCATGACTCCACCCATCTCCCACGTAGAAAGCTTACGGCCGCCGGCAACAGCTTCTCGATTCATCGGTTTGTTGGTCTCGCATACCTTAGCGGGCCATTCACGATCCACGCGCGTGGAATGCACGTTTCACGAACCGCGGGCGACGATCGTATGAAAATGCCCAAACGGCTTGCGCCGCTTCTCGAAGAAGGATTTATCGACGAAGTCATCGGCCAGTTGATGAGCGGCAAGGAGGCGACAGTCTATGTCGTGCGCTGCGGCGAATCGACGCGTTGCGCCAAGGTCTACAAGGACGCGAAGCAACGCAGTTTTCGGCAAGCAGCGTCGTATCGGGACGGTCGCAAGGTCAAGAACAGCCGGCAGTTGCGGGCGATGGAAAAAGGTACGCGCTACGGCCGTCAGATGCAGGAAGCGTCATGGCAGAACGCTGAAGTGGACGCGCTGTTCCGGCTCGCCAACGCAGGTGTGCGCGTGCCGCAACCCTATATTTGTACCGACGGCGTGTTGCTGATGGAGTTGGTGATCGACGAGGTGGGTGACGTCGCACCACGGCTCAACGACGTCGAGCTGACCGAAGCCCGCGCCCTCGAACTGCACGCGTTGCTGCTGAACCAGGTTGTCCGCATGCTCTGCGCGGGCGTAATTCACGGCGACCTGTCGGAATACAACATCCTCCTGGCAGCAGACGGGCCGGTGATCATTGATCTGCCGCAGGCCGTCGACGCATCCGGAAACAACGAAGCTGCCTCCATGCTCAAGCGAGACGTCGACAACCTGGCCGCGTACTTCGGACGGTTTGCACCGCAAATACTCACCGCGAGTTATGGGACGGAGATCTGGGCGCTTTTCGAGGCAGGGCGGCTGCATGTCGAGGCCGAACTGACCGGTCGCATCGAAGCCGACACGCGTCCTGTGGACCTCGACGGCGTTCTGCAGGAACTCGAAGCGACACGTCTTGAGGAAGATGCGCGAGTGCGGCGGCAGGAGGAACTGAGCGCAGGCCGGTAACCGTACTTGATGTCCCCGAAGATCGCCCGAAAGTGAAGGTCTTCGAGGACGTCGCCGCTCGTTAAGGTTTATTCGATGCCTGCCATCGGCCGCAGAAATGTGCGTGCCGCCGCGCATGTCGGCAGGCGTCGAATAA
>NZ_JALQDI010000061.1:0-43402 GCF_023631305.1 Caballeronia sp. INML3B | reverse complement strand
AAAAACAGCTCGGCGCTCAGCAAACGGGGAAGTCGACGCACCCGCGCCCTGCCCGTTCGACCCTGCATCTTCAACACTGCGTGAGAGCAAAATCCTTGGATAGATACGACATCTGTATTTAGCCCGCACCCCGACATTTCAATCTGGCCGTGACATCGTTAGTTGTCCCTAAGTAAAGACGCGCGTCACTTCGGGCGTAACTGTGCGAGCCAGCCGAGTAGTCTTAGCATGGGACAAACGGTCGTTACACATCCGTGCTGCCGCTCGACATTGGGAGCCTTCGCCGATCATCGCGAAGCGATCTAAGCGTTCGTTGGCATCTATAGGTCCTTCCTTCAGAGTTTACACACGACTCGCTGGAGGTCGAAATTTCGAGGGAAACTCGGATTGACCAGCTCGATGCCGGCACCTTTCCCAATCAAGAGCAAGAGGCGGGTCCGGGATGACGTTTCCCCCGTCGGCATCCGCAGCGCGGCCTTCGAGTGGGCTAGATGGAGCCGTTGCTGGTCCCTATGGATCGAAAGGAAGCGTTGGTCCGACCACGTGTCCCGGGACGCCAGCTTACTGCACTATCAACACCGCACGGACACTTAGAGAATCAGTTCCCAACCCGATCGCATAGGAGGATCGACATGAATTCGCTCAGCCCCGGCATCGTTTCACGCGCACTGAAGCTCGACAACGCGGACGACGTCGCGATTGCGCGCGACGCTCTTCCGGCAGCCACCACCTTGCCTGAATTCGGCAACATTGTCCTGCTGGACGATATCCCAGCCGCCCACAAGATCGCATTGCGTTCGGTCACCAAGGGGGAAGCGGTGCGCCGCTACGGCCAGGTGATCGGCTTCGCCACGACCGATATCGCGCGCGGCCAGCACGTGCATACGCACAACCTCTCGATCGGCGCATTCGACCGTGACTACGCGTACGGCTGCGACGTCAAACCCGTCGACCCACCCGGCGCACCGCTCACTTTCATGGGTTTTCGCCGGGCCGACGGACGCATTGCGACACGCAACTACATCGGCGTTGTGAGCACGGTCAACTGCTCGGCCACCGTCACCAAACGCGTCGCACAACATTTCGCAGCACCCGGGGCGCTGGCGAATTATCCAAACGTCGATGGCGTCGTGCCCGTCACGCATAGCTTCGGCTGTTGCATCGATCACCACGGCGAGGGCATCGCGCAACTGCGCCGAACCATCGGCGGGTATGTGAAGCACGCCAATTTCGCCGCCGTGCTCGTCATCGGACTGGGCTGCGAAGCCAATCAGATGGGCGCCATGTTCGTCGCCGAAAACGTGCAAAGCGGACCGCGCATGGTTCCGCTCGTGATGCAGGAGCTGGGCGGCACGCAAGCAACCATCGACGCCGCGATCGAGGCGGTCCACGCGCTGCTTCCCGCCGCGAACGAAGTCACGCGCGAACCGGTGCCCGTGTCGGCGTTGAGCATCGCACTGCAATGCGGCGGCTCGGATGGCTATTCGGGCATCACGGCGAACCCCGCGCTCGGCGCGGCAGTCGACCTGCTGGTGCGGCACGGCGGCACGGCGATCCTGAGCGAGACCCCGGAGATATACGGCGCGGAACACCTGCTCACCCGCCGCGCGATCTCGCGCGAGGTCGGCGAGAAGATCGTCGAGCGCATTCATTGGTGGGAAGGCTACGCCGAGCGCGAGAAAGGCAGCATCGACAACAATCCGACGCCGGGCAACAAGGCAGGCGGCCTGACGACGATTCTCGAGAAATCGCTGGGCGCGGTGGCCAAGAGCGGATCGACGCCGCTCATGGGCGTGTATCGCTATGCGGAGCCCATCGAGATGCACGGCCTCGTCTTCATGGATGCGCCCGGTTATGACCCGATGGGCGCGACCGGCCAGGTCGCAAGCGGCGCCAATCTCGTGCTTTTCACGACGGGACGCGGTTCGTGCTTCGGGGCGAAACCCGCGCCATCGATCAAGCTGGCGACCAACACGAAGATGTTTGAGCGCATGCGCGACGACATGGACATCAACTGCGGCGACATCATGGACGGCAGCGCCACGGTGCAGGAAAAAGGCGAAGAGATCTTCCGCGCAATCCTGCGCGTCGCCAGCGGCGAGAAGAGTCGAAGCGAAGCACTTGGCGTCGGTGACGACGAATTCGTGCCCTGGATGATCGGCGCGCAGATGTAAGCACCATCCGCCGCCGCGTTCGATGGGTGCCATTTTATAAAATGCTAAATATAAATTATATTGTCTTGGACCGCCGGCAGACGTACCGGCGTTTCCGCGTGCCGCGTGCGCGCTTTCACGTCCAACCCGTGCGGGAGAGCTTCCGATGTCTTATCCACTCAGGCCAGACTTCCGGCTTGGTTTTTCCGACTTGCGCGTCTCCGCCGCCGGCCTCACCCGGCCGGAGTGCGTGCTCGCGCTTGAGACGGGCGAACTGATCGCCGCGCACGGCGCAGGCGGCTACACGCATTGGCGCCCCGGCGGCTCGCCACGTCATATCCTGCCGGCCGACGGCAATCCGCGTCGCTATGTGCCCAATGGCATCGCGCTATCGACGCGCGGCAAGGTGCTGTTCGCCAACCTCGGCAGCGAGCTCGGCGGCATCTTCAGCATCGATGGAAACGGCGCGGTCGAACCCGTCGTGGAGACGGTGGACAACACGCCCATGCCACCGACGAACTTCGTCGTCGAAGACGGCAACGGCGCGATCTGGTTCACGGTCAGCACGCGCATGCGTCCGCGTGCGCATGCGTGGACGCGCGATGTCGCCGATGGCTTCATCGGCGTGGCGGACGCGAAAGGATCGCGCATCGTGGCGGACGGTCTAGGCTATACGAACGAAATTGCCTTCTCTGCGGACGGCAAGTGGCTGTACGTGAACGAAACCTACGCGCGGAAGACGAGCCGGTTCCCCCTCCTGCCGGGACCGGCGCTTGGACCGAAGGAAATCGTCTGCCAATACGAAGGCGCCGACTTTCCGGACGGCCTGTGCTTTGACGCATTCGGCGGCGTGTGGGTCACATGCGTCGGCAGCAACCGCGTCATAGTCGTTCGGCCGGACGGCTCGACGCAGATCGTGCTCGAAGACCTCGACGTCGAGTACACGGATTACCTCGCAGCGCGCTACGCGACCCGTTCGCTCACGCCCGACGACATGGCGACGACCGGCACATCGCGGCTGAAAAGCGTATCGAGCCTCGTGTTCGGCGGCCCCGACAGGAGAACCGCCTACCTCGGCTGCCTGCTCGGCGATGCGGTGTTGACCTTCGAAAGTCCCATCGCCGGCGCGCCGACGACGAACTGGAACCGCTCGCTGCGCTGAATCGCGGGCCGCATCGGCGCGCGATCCACCTACAGAACAGACAAAACCGGAGACTGAATTGAACACGACGAACGGCGGCTCCAAGGCCGACATCTCGACTCGCAGAAGGCGCGCGGTCATCGCGACACTGATCGGCAATTTCATGGAATGGTTCGACTTCGCGGTGTATGGCTTCGTCGCGGTCAATATCGGTCACGCGTTTTTTCCGGCGGGCAACACGACCGTCGCGCTGCTCTCGTCGCTCGCGGTGTTCGGCATCGCCTTCCTGCTTCGTCCGCTGGGCGGCATCGTGCTCGGCATGATCGGCGATCGTGTCGGCCGGCGGGAGTCGCTCGCCATCGCGATCATCGTCATGAGCGCGGCGACGTTCGTGCTCGCGATCCTTCCGACCTATGAGCGCATTGGCATGTGGGCGACCGTCGCGCTTCTGCTCACGCGCTGCGTTCAGGGCATGTCCGTCGGCGGCGAATGGATGGGTGCGGGCACGTTTCTCGTCGAATATGCGCCGGCGAATCGTCGGGGCATCGCGGCGAGCGTGATTTCGGCGACGGCCGCATTCGGCGTCGCGGCAGGCAGTCTCGTGGTGTTCGCCATATCGAGCAGGCTGGATGCGCAGGCATTCGATGCGTGGGGCTGGCGCATTCCCTTCGTGCTCGCGGTGCCTGTGGGGCTGGTCGGCCTCTACATGCGGCTGAAGCTCGAAGACACGCCGGTGTTCGAGGAAATCAAGGCGCGCTCAGCGGGCGGCGTTGCCAGAACGCCGTTCCTTGCTTCGCTGAACGAAGATATCCGGATGATCGGCATCGCGTTCCTGTTCGCGAGCATCACCGGCCTCGGCTTCTACTACTTCGTCACGTACATGGTGAACTATCTGCCCGTGACCGGTCATCTGGGACGCACCGAATCGGTGATGGTAAGCGGCGCGAGCCTCGTGCTGTACGGGCTGTTCTGTCCGCTGGCAGGCTGGCTGTCGGATGTGATCGGCCGTCGCAAGACCTTCCTCATCGGCATCTTCGGACACATGGCGTTCGGCTTGCCGGTGTTCTTCATGCTGTCGTCGGGCAGCCTGCTGATCGCATTCGCGGGACTCGTGATCTTCGCGTCGTTTCAGGCGCTCATCAACGTGATGAACACGGTTGTCGTCGTGGAGTTGTTCCCGCCGCGCACGCGGATGACGAGCGGCGCGCTCGCGCTCAACCTCGGCGCTGGGCCGGTCGCGGGCACCGGTCCGCTGATCGCGGCCGCGCTGGTGGCAAGCACGGGCATCGCGGTGTCGCCGGCGTTCTATCTTTGCGCGATCGCGCTGATCGCGTTCGTCGTGCTGTATTTGACGCTGCCGGAAACCTGCCGCCGCTCGCTGGTGGAAGAGGAGCCGATCGCACCGGCCGCCGCCGAAACGGGGCAGTCGCTCAGCCCCGCCCGCGCGGGACGTTGATCGCGGCCCGCGCCTTCCGGCCAGCGCCGATGCAGCGCTAGCCGGGCAGCATCGTCAGGCGGCAGTCGACGGTGTCGTCAGATTCTTCTCGACGCGGACCCAGCCGGCCTCGATGTGCTGGGTCATCGCATCCGCCACGCCCTGCGCGTCGTGATCTTCGAGCTTGCGCAGGATCTCGACGTGCTCGTGCGGCAACTGCTTGAACCGCCCTGCCTGATCGTAATGGAAGTTGAACGGAAACTTGGCCCACAGCACCCGGACGAACTGCAGCGTCTGCTGACAGTCGGCGATCTCGTAGAGCCGGAAGTGAAACCGCACGTTCGCGGCGCGAATCGCAAAGCGTTCACCGCTCTTGACCAGCGCGACGAACTCCTTGTGCATCGCGCGCAGCTCGGCGATGTCTTCCTTCGTCGCGCGCTCGGCGGCCTTGAAGGCAAGCATGCGTTCCAGCACGACGCGCAATTCGAAGATCTCGCGTGCGCGCATCGGATCGATATCGGGCACTGACAGGCCACGATGCGGTTCGCTGACGACGAAGCCTTCCATTTCGAGCGCCTTGAGCGCCTCGCGCACCGGCGTGATCGATACGCCGAGCTCGGCGGCGATATCCGCCTGCTTCAGCTTGTGGCCGCGCGGGTACTCACCCGAGATGATCCGTTCTCGCAAACGTTCTGCCACGTGATCGAGTTTTGTGAGGAAAGCCATGATTGTCCAGAGAAGGTGCGATCGCGCTTCGGGCCCGCCGATTGAGCCGGCACGCTCAGCCTGCAAGGCAACGCCAGGCCGTATTGTACGACGCCGCAGCCCCCGCGCCGTCGCCGATGCATTTTGTGTGCGCGTCGGCGCACGCCGCGTCCCGGCGCGTATTCGCCGCGCCCGATCCCCGGCTTGAGATTCAAATCGAAAGTGACGTGACCGCGTTATAGAATATATTTTATAATTTGCATCGACGATTCCGGGTAACACGGCCCGGCAAAGGAGAACCATGTCGCATCCCACCGCTTCCGGACCCAGCATGCCCGACCCCGCTACGCTTCCCGGCATGCTGAGCGGCCTCAGGGTCATCGAAGTCGCCGACGAAACCGGCGAATACTGTGGTCTGCTGCTGGCAGGACTGGGCGCCGAGGTCATCAAGATCGAACCGCTTCACGGCAATACGACGCGCGGCATCGGGCCGTTTTACGAAGACGTCGAAGACCGCGAGCGTTCGCTGCATTTCTGGGCCTACAATCGCGGCAAGAAATCGGTTGCGCTCGATACGGCGAGTCCCACGGGCCGTGCGCGACTGCTCGACCTGCTGGCCCACGCGGACATCCTGCTCGACAGCACGTGCGGCCGTCTCGCACGCGACCTGGACCTCGGCGAGCCGGTAACAAAGCGATTTCCCGCGCTGATCCATGCGCGCATCACACCGTTCGGCGACACCGGACCGTGGAAGGACTATCGCGCATCGGACCTCGTTCATCTCGCGCTCGGCGGCGTGATGATGAACTGCGGCTACGACCGGAATCCGGACGGCACCTACTCCACGCCCCCGATCGCGCCGCAGATCTGGCACGCGTATCACATCGCCGGCGACCAGACCGCCGTCGCGATTCTCGCCGCGCTGATGCACCGCTTGCGCACCGGCGAAGGTCAGGATGTCTCGTGCGCGATCCATCAAGCCGTGTCGATCAACACCGAGCTCGACCTCATGTCGTGGGTGATGCGGCATGCGCCGCTTTATCGGCAGACGGCGCGGCACGCATCCGAGACGCCGAGCGATGTGCCGAACATCAGCCGCACGTCGGACGGCCGCTGGAACATGACATGGGGCGTCTCCGCGCGCGACAAGGCGCGGCTCGTGCCGTTCCTCCAGCAGTTCGACAAGGCCGAGGACCTGCAGCCGCCCCCGAGCGACACCGACATGACGGCTCGCAACACGCCGGGTTCGACCGAGGTCGATGCCGATACGCGCCATATGCTCGAAGTCATCCAGCGTTTCGTCGGCTCGTACGATTACGAACAACTGCCGTGGCGCGAAGCTCAGGACGCTGGGCTGCTGTGGGCGCCCGTGCGCAAGCCTCACGAGAATGCCGAGGACGAGCACTGGCTCGCGCGCTCATCATTCAGCGACATCGAGCATCCGGAGCTCGGCCGCAGCTTCCGCTATCCGACCAGCAAATGGCTCGGCACGGCAACCGCATGGCAGGCGGGCACGCGCGCGCCGTTCCTTGGCGAACACAACGACGACGCCACGCTCACGAAGCCGCTCACGAAGCCGCTCGCGCGCAGCGAAGGGGACAAGCTGCCCGCGCGGCCTCGCGATCCGTCGCCGTCCGGCGTGACGCTCTCGAAGCATGGCAAGCCATTCCCGTTGCAGGGCGTGCGCATCTTCGACTTCTCGTGGTTTCTCGCATCGGCGGGCGGCACGCGCTTCCTGAACGCGCTCGGCGCGGAAAGCATCAAGGTCGAATGGAAGGAGAATCCCGACACGCGGCTGGCCGCGATGGCGCCGGTCGGCGGCCGTGAGGCGCGCGAAAAGGCCACCGGGCCGCTGCCGGGCGTCACGGACCCCGACATGGGCGGGCAGTTCAACAACAAGAACGCGGGCAAGCGCGGCATGTCGTTGAACATCCGGCATCCGAAAGGTCTCGCCATCGCGAAGGATCTGATCCGCCAGTGCGATATCGTCGCCGAAGGGTTCTCGCCCGGCGTGCTGCAACGGCTCGGCCTCGGCTACGACGTGCTGAAGTCGATCCGGCCGGACATCATCTATGTGCAGCAGTCGGGCATGGGCACGATCGGCCGCTATGGCCGGTTCCGCACGGTCGGGCCCGTGGCCGCGTCGTTCGCGGGCAGCACCGAGATGTCCGGCCTGCCCGATCCGGCGATGCCTGCCGGATGGGGCTACTCGTATCTCGACTGGATCGGCGCATACGGCTTCGCGCTCGCCGCGCTCGGCGCGCTCTATCACCGCGAGCGCACCGGCGAAGGCCAGTGGATCGACTCGTCGCAGTGCGAATCCGGCATCTTCCAGACGGCGTCGTCCGTGCTCGACTGGTCGGCCAATGGCCGCGTTTGGGCGCGCTATGGCAACCGCTCGCCGTACAAGCGCGCCGCGCCGCACGGCGCGTACCGGTGCGCGGGCGATGACGCGTGGATCGCGATCGCTTGTTTCAGCGACGCGCACTGGCACGCCTTCGTCGACGCCGCGCAACTGCCCGCGCTCGCCGGCGACCCGCGCTTCGCAACGCTCACGGAGCGGCTCGCTCACCAGGACGCACTCGACGCGCTCGTCGGCGCGTGGACGTCGAGTCAGGAGCCTTACGCCTGCATGCAGCGCCTGCAGCGCGCGGGCGTGCCGGCCGGCGTGTGCCAGACGGCCGCCGGCCGCTGCGACGCCGATCCGCAACTCGCCGAACTCGACTGGCTGACGGAAGTAACGGGCACGCGCATCGGCCGCTGGCCGGTCATCGAATTCCCGGTCAAGCTCGCCGCGACGCCCGCCTACAGCGGCGGCGTGATCGACCGCGGCGCGCCGTGCTACGGCGAGGACAACGCACACGTGCTCAGCCAGTGGCTCGGCTACGGCGCGTCGGAAATCGACGCGCTGCGCGAGGAAGGCGTGATCTGAGCGCGTCTGCACCGACCATCCCATATCGAACGGAGACACAGCATGAATCCGATGCAGGGCCTCAGTAACCGGATCGCCGTCGTCGGCGTCGGCAACACGCCTTACGGCGACTTCCCCGCCGTCGACGATTACGCGCTCGGCGCCGAGGCATTCAAGGCCGCGATCGCCGATTGCGGGCTCGACAAGAACGAGATCGACGGCCTGCTCTGCTGCCGCGTGCCCTTCTATGCGCGCATGGGCGAGATCCTCGGCCTCAATCCGCGCTGGACGATGACGCTGCCGGGCCACGGCCGCATGTCCGGCATGGCGATCGCCGAAGCGATGCTCGCGCTCGAAACGGGCGCGGCGAAATACGTCGCGCTGATCTATACGAACATCGGCCGCTCGCGCCGGATGAACTATGGCGGCGACGAATTCGCATCGTTCTGGGACCCGTGGGGCCTCACGTCGCCGGGCGCTTCGCATGGGCTGATGTTCCGCATGCATATGGAGCGCTACGGCACGACGACGCGCCAGCTCGGGGAAGTGTCCGTCGCGTTTCGCAACAACGCGATCCTGAATCCCGACGCGGTCATGCGCAAGCCCATCACGCTGGAGGATCACGCGTCGATACGCAGGATCGTCGAGCCGCTCGGTCTGCTCGACTACTGCCTCATCAACGACGGCGCCGTCTGCATGATCCTCACGACGCGCGAGCGCGCGAACGATCTCCGGAAGCAGCCGGTGCTGATTTCGGGCGTCGGCGCGCGCGATGCGTTCGAGCGTTCCGCCATCGGCAACTTCGATCCCGAGTTCTGGTACGACGAGGTGCGCGAGGCGGGCACGCAGGCCTACGAGATGGCGGGCGTCACGAAGGACGATGTCGATGCCCTGATGTGCTACGACAACTTCACGCCGACGGTGCTCTTCAGCCTCGAAGGGCTCGGATTCTGCGAGCGCGGCGAGGCGGGCGCGTTCGTCGAGAACGGCGCGCTCGGCGTGCATGGCCGGCTGCCGACGAATACCGATGGCGGCCACTTGTCGAATTCGTATATGCAGGGCTGGGCGCTCAACGTCGAAGCGGTGCGGCAGTTGCGCGGCGAATGCGGCGCGCGCCAGGTGAAGGACTGCGAGGTCGTGCAGTACATCGCGGCCACGCCGTGCACCCGATCGATCATCTACACGAAGGGATAAGCCATGACCACTGCCTATGACAAGCCGCTACCGGCGATCGACGAGTATTCGAAGGGTTACTGGAACTTCGCGCGCCAGCATCGGCTGTCGGTGCAGGTGTGCCGGCAATGCGGCCATCGGCATTTTCCGGCATCGCCCGTGTGCCCCTCGTGTCTGTCCGATGCGCAGGCGTGGGAAGCGGTCAGCGGCCGCGGGACGCTCGTCTCGTGGGTCACGTTTCATCGCGCGTACTGGGACGCCTTTCGCGGCGAGCTGCCGTATCACGTCTGCCTCGTTCAACTCGACGATGGCCCGATCGTCGTCGGCAACTTCGGGGACGGCATTCCCCAGGATGTGAAGATGGGCATGCCGATGAAAGTGCAGTTCGAAGACGTGACGCCCGAGGTATCGCTCGCGCGCTTCGTCCCCGCCTGACGCACACGCACCGCTGGAGGAACGCATGAAGAAGCTGATGAACGAACCGGGCGCGTATGTCGACGACATGCTCGACGGCCTGTGCGCAGCCCATCCCGACACATACCGCCGCGCCGGCGAAAGCGGCCGCGTGATCGCGCGCGCGACGCCGGGCTTCGAAGGCAAGGTCGGCGTCGTGTCCGGCGGCGGCTCGGGCCATATGCCGCTTTTCACCGGCTATGTCGGCGAGGGGCTGCTCGATGCCTGCGCGATCGGCAACGTGTTCGCCGGACCGACCGTCGGCGACTGCATCGACGCGATGCATGCCGCCGAGCGCGGCGCGGGCGTGCTTTGCCTGTATGGCAACTACGGCGGCGACCGGATGAACTTCGACATGGCCTGCGAGCTGACCGGACTCGACGGCATGCAAAGCGAAACGGTGCTCGTGACCGATGACGTCGCGAGCGCATCCGCCGACGAAAGCGGCAAGCGCCGCGGCGTCGCGGGTATCGTCTACGCGTACAAGATCGCCGGTGCGCGCGCCGAGCAGCGCGGCGCCACGCTCGACGACGTGGCCGGCAGCGCGCGCAAGGCCATTGCCGGATGCCGCACGATCGGCGTCGCGCTGACGCCTTGCATCGTGCCGGAAGTCGGCACACCGAACTTCACGATCGGCGAAGGCGAGATCGAGATGGGGATGGGCATTCACGGCGAGCCCGGCATCTGGCGCGGCGAGCTGAAACAGGCCGATGCGCTCGCGGGCGAAATGCTCGAATGCGTGCTCGCCGACCTCGACGTGGGCGCGGGCGAGCGCGTGTCCGTCATGCTCAACTCGCTCGGCGCGACGCCGCACGAGGAGCTTTACATCCTCTATCGCGCGGTGGCGCGGCTGCTAGATGCGAAGCGCGTGAGCATCGTCGCGCCGCTCGTCGGGCGCTATGCGACGTCGATGGAAATGACGGGCGCATCGCTCACGATCCAGCGCCTCGACGCCGATCTCGAAACGCTGCTGCGCGCGCCCGCGCGCTGTCCGTTCTGGAGCAACTGACGATGTCTCTCACGACTTCACAGATGGAAGCCGCGCTGCGCCGCTGGGCAGACCGGATCGACGAAGTGGCGCCCGAGCTCAATCGGCTCGACGGACAGCTCGGCGACGGCGACCTCGGCGCGACGCTCGAAAAATGCGCCGCGCGCGTGCGCACGGCGCTCGACGCCGGTCCGTACGCGGATCTCGGCCTGCTGTTCAAGGCCTGCGCGCAGGCTTGCGCGCGCGCGTCGGGATCGAGCTTCGGCACGCTTTTGACCGTGGCGTTCATGACGCTCGCGCGCCGGCTCGATAACCAGGCGACACTCGCCTGGCGCGACCTGCCGGCGGCGCTGCAAGCCGCGCTCGATGCGATGTCCCAGCGCGGCGGCGCGAAGCTCGGCGACAAGACCGTGCTCGATACGCTGGCGGCCGCGCACGACGCCATCGACGGTATCGATGATCCTCATACGCAATACGCCGCCGCGAGTGCGGCCGTCGACGAGACGATCGCGTCGTTCAAAACGCAGCCGAACCGGATCGGGCGCGCGCGGATGTTCGCGGAGCGCTCGATCGGTCTCGACGATCCGGGAATGATCGCGTTCCGCCACATGCTCCACGGCATCGCGCCCGCTCCCTGCAACTGACACGCGCAGCACGATGCGCGGGCTTGCGCCCGCGCCTGCGTCAGGCGTTCAGATAGATCGTCTTCGTGCGAACGTAGGCTTCGAGCCCGTACTTGCCGTCCTCGCCGCCCAGGCCGCTATCGCCGTAACCATGATGGAAACCTTGCGGCGCTTCGCCGAGCGAGCGGTTCACGTAGATCTCGCCGAAGTTCAGTTCGGCGGCGGTGCGCATCAGCACGCCGAGATCCTTCGTGAAGAGATAGGCGGAAAGGCCGTAGCTCGAATCGTTCGCGAGTTTGAGCGCCTCGTCGAAATCGCGCACCTTGAGCACCGACATGACCGGACCAAACACCTCTCCCTGCACGATGTCCATCTCGTGCGTCACGTCCGTCAGCAGCGTGGGACCGTAGAAATGGCCGCGCTCGTACACGCCGCCGCTCAGCCGCGCGCCGCCGATCCGCACGCGCGCGCCCTGATGCACCGCCTTCGCGACCATCGCCTCGACCTTTTCGAGCTCGGCGGCGCTGATCTTCGGGCCCATCGTCGTATCTTCGTTCGACGGATCGCCCACCTTGATCTCGCCGATCTTCTGGCTCACCAGTTCGAGGAAGCGGTCGTAGACGGCTTCGTGCACGTACGTGCGTTCATTGCACGTGCAGACCTGACCCGCGTTGAGAAAGCGCGCCTCGACGGCCGCGCTGGCGGCCGCTTCGAGATCGGCGTCGGCGAGCACGATGAACGGCGCCTTCCCGCCGAGTTCGAGGCGGACTTCCTTCAGCGTCGGCGCGGCCGCGGCCATGATCTTTTTGCCCGCCGCGGTGCTGCCCGTCATCGTGATCATCTTCACGGCCGGATTCGCGACGAGGCGCTGTCCCGCCGGAATGCCGCCGCTCACGATGTTGACGACGCCCGCCGGGAACTTCGCTTCGGCGACGAGCCTGGCGATTTCGAGCGATGTCACCGGCGTCAGTTCATGCGGCTTGAGCACGATCGTATTGCCGGCCGCGAGCGCCGGCGCGACCTTGCGCGCGAGCAGACCCGCCGGAAAATTCCACGCCGAAATGCCGGCGATCACGCCATGCGGCTGCTTGTCGATCAGGATCTTTTCGCCCGGACGGCTCCCCGGCACGATGTCGCCTTCGAGGCGGCGCGCATTCTCGGCGGCGAAGCGAATCAGCGAGATCGCGAAATCGATCTCGCCGCGCGCCTCGCGGATCGGCTTGCCGACTTCCTGGGTCAGCAGCCGCGCCAGGCGTTCGTGATCGCGCTGGATCAGCGTGTTCAGGCGCAACAGGAAGTCCGCGCGCCCGACGGCCGTGCGGCGGCTCCATGCGGGAAATGCCGCCGCCGCGGACTGAACCGCGCGGTCGATATCCGCGTCCGTCGCGTCGGCGGCCGTGGCGATGGTTTCGCCTGTCGCCGGATTGCGCACCGTGAGCCGCGCCGTGCCGCTCGACACAACCCAATCTCCATCGATAAATAGGGAATACTGATTGATTTCGTCCATTCGTTCTCACCTTTAGGGAGACGCGCCAGGCGCGCCGATGTTCGCGGGGAAGCAAAGCGCGACCCCACCATGTTGAAACAACCTTGGGCACTCACCAAGATGGTCAGACCACCGATGCAGCAGCCCCACACGACCGAGCGTAGGGCCGGACGTCGCGAGACGGTCGCGCGCGTCGCCCGTCAGCTCGAAAGCGCTATCGAAGAAGCCGGCTTGCGCAACGAGCCGCGTCTGCCGCCCGAACGCGAACTGGCGCTGACACTCGGCGTATCGCGCTCGACGCTTCGCGAGGCCATCCAGCGATTGATCGCAACCGGCGCGATCGACGCGCGTCACGGCCGCGGGCTGTTCATTCGCCGCGCGCCGCCCGCATCCGACATGCTGGAGCCTTCGATGTTCGGCGAAACCGCGGCTTCGCGCCGCGACACGCTCGAATTCCGGCTCGTCGTCGAATGCGCCGCTGCGAGGCTCGCCGCGACGCGCGCAGCCGACAGCGATCTGCGCGAGTTGCAGACGCTGCTTCAGCGCATGACCGATGCCGTGCACGCGAGAGACGTGGAAGCCGAAGCGCTCGCGGATGCGCATTTCCATCTGGCGCTCGTCCGCGCTTCGCATAACCGGATGCTGGCCACGCTCTGCCTCAACGCAGGTTCGACCTTGCGCAGCCATATCGCGAGAAACACGCTGCTGGCGTCGGCTTCCGAGGATGAATCGCATCGGCTCGCGACGGCGCGGCTTGCGCAGCATCGCGCGATCTACGACGCCATCAGCGCGCATCGGCCTCATAGGGCCGCCGAAGCGATGCAAACGCATATCGAAGAGGTCGGCCGGCAGTTCGATGACTGTGAATGAGGGACGCGCCGCGAAACGTTCGCGCATCAATACGACCGTGGCAGCCCGAGAACATGCTCGCCGAGATACGCGAGAATGAGGTTCGTCGAGATCGGCGCAGTTTGATAAAGCCGCGCTTCGCGCCACTTGCGTTCGATGCCGTATTCCTCGGCATAACCGAAGCCGCCGTGCGTTTGCAGTGCGGTATCGGCGGCGTGCCAGGTCGCCTCGGACGCGAGCAGCTTCGCCATGTTCGCTTCGGCCCCGCACGGCTGCCCCGCCTCGAATAGCGCCGCGGCCTTGCGCGCCATCAGATCGGCGGCTTCGAGTTCCATGTAGGCGCGCGCGAGCGGGAACTGCACACCCTGATTCTGTCCGATCGCGCGTCCGAACACTTTGCGCTCGTTCGCATAATCGACGGCCCTTTTCAGCAGCCAGCGGCCATCGCCGATGCACTCCTGCGCCACGAGAATCCGCTCGGCATTCATGCCGTCGAGGATGTAGCGAAAGCCCTTGCCTTCCTCGCCGATCAGGTTTTCGACCGGCACTTCGAGATTCTCGATGAAGATCTCGGTCGTGTTGTGATTGATCATCGCCGGGATCGGCCGGATATCGATGCCCCTGCCCTTCGCCTCGCGCAGATCGACGAGCAGCGTCGACAAACCATCGGTTCGTTTCGCGCACTGCGCCGCCGGCGTCGTGCGAACCAGCAGCAGCATCAGATCCGAATGGAGCGCGCGCGACGTCCATACTTTCTGTCCGTTCACGACATAGACATCGCCGCGCCGTTCCGCGCGCGTTCTCAGTTGCGTCGTATCCGATCCGGTGGTCGGCTCGGTCACGCCAAACGCCTGCAGCCGCAGCGCGCCCGACGCAATCTCCGGCAGATAGCGGCGCTTCTGCGCCTCGCTGCCGTGTCTCAGCAGCGTGCCCATGATGTACATCTGCGCGTGCGCGGGACTCGCGACGCAGCCGCTCGCATTGATCTCCTCGAGAATCACGGCGGCCGCGCGCAGCGGCATGCCGGAGCCGCCGTACGCTTCGGGGATCAGCGCGCCCAGAAAACCGCCGGCAGTCAGCGCATTCACGAATTCGGTCGGATATCCGCGCTCGTTGTCGAGCTTGCGCCAGTAGTCGCCCGGAAAATCGCGGCAGATGCGGCGCACCGCATCGCGCAGATCCGCGTAATCCTCGCGTGTGACGGAAATGCCGATGTCCTCGCCTGACTCGTGATTCGCTTCTGTCGTCATCGAAAAGTCCTTCGTGAAATACGTGAGAGGAACGCCGGGCCGCCGTGCGCCCTACCGGTTGACTAGCGCCCGCGGCAAACGCAGCACCAGCGCCGCGCCGAGCACGAGCCACGCGGCCAGCATGGCGACGCCATAGCGCGCGTCATGTGTGAAGTCGTTCAGCACGCCGGTCAAGAGCGGGCTCACGAAACCGGCCAGCGCACCGACCGAATTGATGAGCCCGATGCCCGCCGCGCCGGATGCGCCCTTCAAGAACGATGTCGGCAGACACCAGAACAGCGGCAGTGTCGCCATGACGCCGCCGGTCGCGATGGTCAGCGCGGCCAGCGCGAGCGTCGTGTCGTGCTGCAGGAACGTGCTGAGCACGAAGCCAGCGGCGCCGACCAGCGCGGGCGCGGCCACATGCCAGCGGCGCTCGCGCAGCCGGTCTCCGGTGCGCGAGAGCATCAGCATCGCGATGACGCCCGCCAGGTACGGAATCGCGCTGAGATAGCCTATCTGAAAGTTGTCGTGCAGCCCGAGACGCTTGATCAGCGTCGGCAGCCAGAAGCTGACGCCGTACTGCCCGGTCGCGATGCAGAAGTTGATCAGCACGCAGAGCCATACGCGCGCGTCGGTGAACATCTGGCGGAGCGAAGCATCGGGCTTCGCATCGTGCTCGGCGTCGAGTTGCGACTGCACCCACCCTTTTTCCGCCGGGCTCAGCCAGTCGACGTCCGCCACGCGATCGGGAAGCGCTTTCCAGAGCACGCCCGCGAGCACGACGGACGGCATCGCCTCGATCAGAAAAAGCCACTGCCACGACGCCAAACCGCCGGTGCCGCCCATGCTGCTCATGATCCATCCCGACAGCGGCCCGCCAAGCACGCCCGATACCGGAATGCCCGTCATGAAGATCGCGACGACGCCAGCGCGTCGGCGCGACGGAAACCATTGCGTCAAATACAGCACCACGCCCGGAAAGAAGCCTGCTTCCGCGACGCCCAGCAAAAAGCGCGTCGCATAGAACGCGCCGGGCGTCCGGACGAAAAGCATCGCCGCCGAGATGACGCCCCAGGTCACCATGATGCGGGCGAGCCACCGCCGCGCGCCCACGCGATACAGAATCATGTTGCTCGGCGTTTCGAACGCGAGATAGCCGATGAAGAACGTGCCCGCGCCGAGCCCGTACACCGTATCGCTGAAGCTCAAATCCGACGCCATCTGCAGCTTCGCGAAACCGATGTTGACGCGGTCGAGGTAGCAGGCCACATAGCAGATGAACAGCAAGGGCAGAAGCCGGCGCGTGATGCGCCCATAGATCGAGACACCCGGTGCCGCAGCGTGATGCGAAGACACCGCCGAAGCGGGATCGACAGATTGCATGCTTGTCTCCTGATTGACGACGGTTTCGTCGCCGTGTGGACTTTCGTATGGTTCCGACGCGATGCTTCTATGGGCTTCGTTGACGGATGCAACACATATAATGCATTATATAATCTATATTTATACGAGGCGCAATGCACCCGCGCACTTGCCGAAGGAACGTCATGTATTTCGAGTTCTCCCGCTTCAAACCGATCGAGCGTTACAAGCTGTTGTCGTCGACGGTCACGCCGCGTCCGATCGCATGGGTATCGACCATCGACGCGAACGGCAAGCCCAACGCCGCGCCCTTCTCGTTCTTCAACGTCTTCGCCGAAGACCCGCCGACGCTGGGTTTCGCGATCAATCATCGTTCCGATTCGGACCGCAAGGACACCGGAGAGAACGTGCGTTTGCAGAAGGAATTCGTCGTCAATCTCGTGAGCGCCGACTGCGTCGAGCAGATGAACATCACCGCGATCGAGTTCGGCCCGGCGGTGGACGAGTTCGCGGAAGCGGGCCTCACGCCGGCGCCGTCCACGCTGATCCGCACGCCGCGCATCGCTGAAAGCCGCGTGTCGTTCGAATGCCGGCTGATGCAGATCATCGCGCTCGGCACGCGGCGTTCGCTCGTGCTCGGCGAAGTGCTCGCGATGCACGTCCCCGACGAAGCGGTGCTCGACGCGCAACGCTGCTGGATCGATACGCAGCGGCTTCAGCTCGTCGGCCGCATGCACGGTCACCACTACTTGCGCATGGCGGATGTCTTCGAGATGCCCACGATTCCCGTCGATACATGGAATGCGAAAGACAACCGCTAGCCGCCTGTCGATACACCCAAAGGAAGGAGACGAACTTGAGTCCAGAATTCGAAATAGTCGATTACGAACGCTTCCGCCAGAGCATCGTCGCGAATGCGCGTATCGAAGTGCTGCATACCGGCATGCGCTGGCCCGAAGGTCCGGTGTGGTTCGCCGACAGCGAATGTCTGCTGTGGAGCGACATCCCGAACAACCGCATCATGCGCTGGGTGGAAGGCGCGCCGGCAACCGTGTATCGCTATCCGTCCAACAACGCCAACGGCAACACGCGCGACCGTCAGGGACGTCTTCTGACCTGCGAGAGCGGCGGCCGCCGCGTCACGCGAACGGAGCACGACGGCACGATTACGGTGCTCGCGGATCGCTTCCAAGGCAAGCGCCTCAACTCGCCGAACGACATCGTCGTGAAGTCCGATGACAGCATCTGGTTCAGCGACCCCGACTACGGCATCCTCAGCGATTACACCGGCGACAAGGCGAAGAGCGAGATCGGCGCGAACCATGTGTTCCGGCTCGATCCCGCGACGCGCGAACTGAGCATCGCGACCAGCGAACTCGTGAAGCCGAACGGGCTCGCGTTCTCGCCGGACGAGTCGATTCTCTACATCGCCGATTCGGGCGTCTCGCACGACCCGAACGGCCCGCACCATATCGTCGCGTTCGATGTCGTGGACGGTGTGCGCCTCGTGCGTCCACGCGTGTTCGCGACGATTTCGCCCGGCGTGCCCGATGGCTTTCGCGTCGATACCGAAGGCAACGTATGGACCACGGCCGGCGACGGCGTGCACTGCTATGCCCCCGACGGCGCGCTGCTCGGCAAGATCCATCTGCCGGAAGTCGCGACGAACCTCACGTTCGGCGGGCCGAAACGCAATCGCCTGTTCGTGACGACGGCGTCATCGTTGATCGCGGTCTATGTGGGTCAGCGCGGTGCGCAGTGGCCGTGATCGTGTCATCGTCGTAACGGATGCGGGCTGCCGGCGGCAGCCCTTCTTTCATGCAGCGATCGCCGCAATCAGATACCGAGATATGCGCTTTGCACGGCGGGGTCTTTCATCAACTGCTCGGTCGGACCGGTGTTGACCGAACGGCCCAGCTCGAAAATCACGGCGCGCGACGCGAGATGCATCGCCCAGTGCGCGTTCTGCTCCGCGAGGATCACGGTCAGTTGCTCCACGCGCCGAATTTCGTCGAGCACATCGCCGATTCGTTCGACGACGATCGGCGCGAGTCCGAGCGACGGTTCGTCGAGCAGGAACAGCTTCGGCTTCGACATCAGCGCGCGGCCGATGGCGAGCATCTGCTGCTCGCCTCCGCTCAGGCTCGCCGCATGCTGCTTCCAGCGCTCCTTGAGACGCGGAAAATACGCATAGATCTGCTCGACGCGTTGATCGGCCTCATCGCGCGGGCGCGTGAACGCGCCCATGCGAAGGTTCTCCGCCACCGACAACTGCCCGAACACGCGCCGCCCTTCCGGCGAGATAGCGATGCCGCGACGCACGATCTCGCTCGTCTTGAGCCCGCGCATGTTCTCGCCTTCGAACGTGATCGAGCCGGACGCATAGTGCGCCATGCCGAGAATCGCCTTGATCGCGCTGCTCTTGCCCGCGCCGTTGCTGCCGACGAGCGCGAAGATCTCGCCGGCCTCGACCGAGAACGACACGCCATGCGTGCCGATCACGCGCCCGTAACGGACGTTCAAATCAGATACCGTGAGCTGCGGCATGTCCCCTCCCCAGATACGCTTCGATCACCTTCGGATCGGCCAGCACGTCGAGCGGTGCGCCGGTCGTCAGCTCATGGCCCTGATGCATCGCCATCACGCGATCGCACAGGCCCTTCATGAAACGGATGTTGTGATCGATGACGATCACGGTGATGCCGCGGTCGCGGATCTTCAGGATCGTGTCGCGCACGTGATCGGCCTCCTCCGCGCTCAGACCCGCGACCGGCTCGTCGAGCATCACGATGCGCGGCCGCGCCGCAAGCGTGATGACCATGCCGAGCGTCTTCTGATAGCCGTACGGCAGGCTGCCGGCTTGCAAGGAAGCGACATCGGCGAGGTTCAGCCATTCGAGCAACTCGGCCACGCGGTGCTCGCTTTCGGCACGCATCGCACGCGCACGGCGCGTATTGAAGAACGCCGCCATCGCGCCCGGATACATCCCGAGGAAGGCGCCGCGCACGGCGTTTTCATAGACCGTGCGTCCGCCGTATACGGTGGTCGACTGGAACGTGCGCACGAGCCCCTTGCGCGCGAGAACGTGCGGCAGCAGTCCCGTCACGTCCTCGCCTTCGAGCCGCACATGACCGCTGCTTGGCCGGATCATACCGCTCACGAGATTGATCGCCGTGGTTTTTCCGGCGCCATTCGGCCCGATGATGCCGAGTATCTCGTGCTCGTTGACGTGAAACGTCAGTTCCGACACGGCGGCAAGCCCGCCGAAATGCCGCGATAACTTTTCGATCTGAAGCAGGCGCGCGCTCATTGCCGGCCTCCGCGTCCCAGGCCGAGACGTTTGAACAGCACGCCCGCATCGGCGATGCCGCCGGAAAAGAACGCCATGACGAGGATCAGCACGATGCCGAAGACGACGTGCTGCAGTTCCACGTAGCCGCGCAGGAATTCCGGCAGCAGCACGACGAACACCGTGCCGACGATCGGCCCGATCAGCGTGTACATCCCGCCGATCACGTTGATCACCACGAGATTCAGCGACTGTTCGAGCGCAAACGAAGTCGGATCGATGTAGTGCACGAAATGCGCCTGCAGCGCGCCCGCTACGCCGACGATCCCGCATGCGAGCACGAACACCGCGACCTTCGTGCTCAGCACCGGCACGCCCGAGCAGCGCGCGAGCGATTCGCCTTCCCGCACCGAATCGATCATCCGGCCGATTTCGGACCCGAGCAGCCGGCCGACGATCCCGATGATGACGACTGCAAAGCCGAGCGCGAGGTAATAGAACGGCACCGCGTTCGAGAAGAACTCGCTTGGCCCCGGCACGCCGGAGATGCCGTTCGAGCCGCCCGTTACGCTCGTCCAGTTGACGAACACGGTGCGCACGATTTCGCCGAAGAGCAGCGTCACGAGCACGAAGTATTTGCCTGTGAGACGCAGCAGAATCGGGCCGACGATCAGCGCGAGCGCGGCGGGCGCGAGAAAGGCGAGGCACACCGACACCGGAAACGGCAGGCCGAAGTTCATCGTCGAAATAGCCGACACATAAGCACCGATGCCCATGAACGCGGCATGACCGAGCGACACATGACCCGTGCGCACGATGAGGTGCAACGAACTCGCGGCAATGGCCGTGATGAACGTGGTGACGGCCACCGAGAGGACGAACTTGTCCTGCCCGAAGAGCGGCAATGCCACGAGCACGACGAGCACGACGGCGATCACCGCGGGATGAGCGAGCCAGCGGCGCGCCGGCCGCAAGGCGCTCGCCTGCGGCGCGGGCTGCAACGGAAGCCCTGGCCGCAGCGCGGATTGAAGAACGGAGGGTTTGTTCATGCTTCTTTCGCTCCAAGCAGGCCCCACGGGCGGAAGATCAGCAGCAGGATCACAGCGCCAAACGACACGAATATCGACATGGCGCTGCCGTAGAAGGTGCCGAGAAAGCTGTTTGCGAGCCCGAGCAGCAGTCCGCCGAGCGCAACGCCGGGAATACTGCCCATGCCCCCGAGAATCACCACGATGAACGCGATCATCAGCTGAGGCTCGCCGACGAACGGCGAGAGCGCGTAGGTCTGCGCGTAGAACCCACCCGCGAGCGCGGCCATGAAGATGGCGATGAAGAAGGCGAGACGATAGATCGCGGTGCTGTTCACGCCCTGCGCTTCGGCGATATCGACGTCCTGCGCCGCGGCGCGCATCGCGAGACCGTAGCGCGAGTAGTGGGTGAAAACGTAGAAGGTGAGCAGCGCAACCGCCGCAATGCCGATGATGATGAGCTTCTGCGCCGGAAACACGAGGCCGCCGATCTGCAGCAGCGCATCGGTGCTCGGCGGCACCGAGCGCTCCTCGGCGTTCCAGACGATCACCGCCGTGTACATGATCGCCATGTCGAGCCCGAGCAGGCCGATCATGCTCTGGAACATCCGCTGGTAGAAGAAGCGATACACGATACGTTCGAGCAGCAGCGCGACGATCGCCACGATCAGCGCCGAAAGCGGCGCCGCGATCAGATACGGCAGACCGAAGCCGCCGTACAGGTAATACAGCGCATAGCCGCCGAGCATGGCGAACGCACCGTGCGCGAAGTTCACCACGCGCATGATGCCGAACAGCAGCGTGAATCCGAGCGCGATGAGGATGTAGATGGCGCTCAGGCCGATGCCGTCCACGAATACCTGGCCAAGAACTGCGGGAGAGAACATGAAACGCTCCTAATCTCGTCAGCGATGAAACCCGGCACGCGCGAGGCCGGCGGACCTCGCCCGCCTCGCGCGCAAAGGCGCCTTTACGGCGTGATGAAGGCCTTCACCGATGCCTTGCCGTTCGTCACCTCCTTGATGACGAACGTGTGCAGCAACTGATGATCGACGCCGTAGTCCTTCGCGCCGGTCCACACGACCTTGCCGAAGATCGGCGCATCGTAGCCCGTCATCTTCTCGAGCTGGTCGCGGATCTGCGTGGTGTCGGTCGCGTCGGCGCGGCGCATCGCTTCGAAGAGCATGTTCGCCGCGTTGTAGTACACCGGGGCCAGGCCGTTCATCACGCCGCTGTATTTCTTCTGATAGGCGGCGACGAACGGTTTCACGCGCGGCAGCGATTCATCGATCACGTCATACTTCATCATGCCGTTGGCGAGCGGCCCGGCAATCTGGATCAGCTCGTCGATGCCCGCGCCGCCCGACTGGATGATGATGCCCTTGTAGCCGACCTGCCTCGCCTGCTTGACGAGCAGCCCCGCCTCACCCGGCGCATTTGCGTTGAGATCGAACACATCGACGTTTTGCGCCATCATGCGCAGCAGCAGCGGCGTGAATTCCTTCGTGCCCCGCTCGTAGGCATCCGTCCATACTTCGAAGCCGTTCTTCTTGTACGCTTCAGTGAGGATCGGCACGCCGGACTGGCCCGTCGCGTCGTTCGGCGCGATCATGCCGATCTTCTTCGCATTCGGCGAGTTCTTGTGCAGCCATTGAACGATCGGTGTCGAGAATTCCTGCGTGCTGTTGTTGACGCGGAATACGTACGCGCCCTTCCACTGATTGCGAAGGATCTGCGGCGCATAACCGTCGACGAACTGCAGGACCTTCGCGGGCTCCGTGACCGGCAGCGAGCCGAGCGCGCCGGGCGACCCGACCGGGCCGAAGATCACCTTCACCTGATCGCGGTTGACCAGCCGGTCGGCGGCCGTCTTCGCTTGCGCGGCGTTGTACTGGTCGTCGTAGGCGATCAGTTCGAGCTTGTAGGTCTTCCCGGCGAGCTTCAACCCGCCCGCTTCGTTGAGCTGGTCGATTGCGATCTGCACGCCGCGCTGGAGCCCGAGGCCCCACGCGGTCCCGCCTCCCGATAACGACGCGATCACGCCGATCTTCATCGTCTCCTGGGCGTGCGCGACGCACGCGGCGCCGCTCATGGCCGCCGCGCACAACGCGCGAATCGCGATGGTCTTCAGCGTCTTACTGATCATACGGATATCTCCTTTATGGTTTTCGTGCCGCCTGCCCGGCCGCCGCAGTTCAGGCCGTTCTTGAAGTCACTTGCCGTCGAAAGCGAAGCGGAACCGGTCGCCGTGACTGACGATGCGGCCGGCCGTCGGCGACGGGAAATGCCCGGTCAGCAGCAGCGTGTCGGTATCCGCATAGCGGTGCATCAGCGCGAGCCGGGTGTCGTGGGCCTGCTTCGCGTCGAAATCGGCGAGATTCGTCAGCGATGGATCGGCGAACTGGATCGGGTGATGGATCACGTCCCCGGTGAACACGGCGCGCTCGCGGCCGTGGTCGCCGACATTGACGAACACGTGGCCCGGCGTATGGCCGCAGGCGGGCGAGAGCCAGACGCCCTCGCCCAGTTCGCGTTCGACCACGTGATCGAGCTCGACGAGATCGGCGCGTCCGTGCTCGTGGATGGGCAGCACGCTGTCTTCGAACGAACCGCGATTGACCGGCGTTTCCGGATGCCTGCGGTGCTGATCGAACAGATATTCGAATTCGACGCGCGCCATCAGGTAGCGCGCGTTCGGAAACGTCGGCACCCAGCGGCCGTTTTCAAGCCGCGTGTTCCAGCCGACGTGATCGGCGTGCAGATGCGTGCAGAGCACGATGTCGATCTCTTCCGGCTTCACACCGATCGCGGCGAGATTGGCCAGATAGGGCGTGTTCAGGTCGTTCCAGTCCGGCATCGACGGCCGCTGCTTGTGGTTGCCGTTGCAGGCGTCCACGAGAATGGTGTGATGCCGCGTGCGGATGACGTAACTATGGAAGCTCATGTACAGCCGGGTCGAGCCCGGTTCGACGAGGTTCGGGCCGAGCCAGTCGCGATTGGCTTCGACAATGGCTTCGTCGATCGACGGGAACAACCAGCGCGCTTCGAGCGGCAGCCGGCTGATTTCGTCGAACTTGCGGATTTCGGTGTTGCCGATTCTCTGCGCTTGCACTGCTGTCTCCTGGTCATTCGGTCTTCGGTTCACCAGCGTCGATGCATTTTATATTATGCATCTTAGGAAAGCACGCTGGAACATCCAGAACGATGTGTCTTTCCGAATATATGAAGGTATGCTTATTGTTTCGAAAGGATGATGCGGCTTCTTCGCGCGCCGCCCTATCGGATACGGTAGAAGCGGGCCGCGGTGTCGTGAAACAACGCAGCGCGGTCTGACGCAGGCAGATTCGCCGTCACGCGCTTGTAGGCATTCCACGCGATGCCGTAGCCGAAACAGCCCTTGTCCACCGGGAAATTGCTCTCGAACATGCAGCGCGAAGCGCCGAACGCCTCGATGCAGGTCTCGACATACGGCCGGATCGCCTCGGCCACCGACGCGGAATCAGGCGGCAGCGTCAGTCGTTCGAAGTCGAAGCCGAAGAGCGGCATGCCGAAGCCACCGAGCTTCACATGCACATTCGCGTAGCTCGACAGCCGCGCTATGTCATCGCGCCATGCCGCGAACACTTCGTCGCGATGCCCGCGATAAGGCCCGAGCGCCAGCGGGCCGCCGACGTGATTGAGCACGATCGGCGTGTCGCCGAATTTGTCCGCTAGCTGGCATAGCTCGGGCAGTTGCGTGTGAATCAGCCATGCATCGAATGCAAGCTGGCGCGGCGCCAGCTGCGCGATGCCGGCCTGAAAAGACGGATCGAGCAGCAGCCTGGCCGGCGGCGTCGCAGCCGATGGACGTACGTCCGGGTTCGCGTGCCACACGGCGATATTGCGGATGCTGCGCAAGCGCCCTTCCGACACATCGATCAGGTGATCGAGCGCCGGCCCCGCCGCCGCTCCGAGCGTCAGATCCACGTTGCCGACGAACGCGGCCCCGACGCGCGTGAAGGTGCCGAGCGCCTCGGCCTCGCGCGCTTCGGCCAATGCGAAGCGCATTTCGCCCGCCGACGCGCGTTCTTCCGGGCCATCGGTGTCGTAGTGCGTCTTGCATTCGACGAACACCGTCGCGCGGAGATTGTGTCCGCTCGCGAGATCGTCGAGCAGATCCCGCGAGCGATAACGCTTGTCCGGAAACTCCCACAGATGATGGTGCGCATCGATGATCGGCAGGTCGGGTTCCAGTGCCGGTTCGGTGCGAAGCGCCAGCCATTCCGGGCGTATCGCAATGTGCGGCGCAGCCTTCGCAATGTCGCGCGGCGCGGTGAGCGGTTCGTTCATGTCAGCCTCCGATCTGCCCCGTCACATCGCCTTGCAGCGCTGCGCCGGGACGCTCGCCGATCGGCGAACGCGTGAGAAACCACGATGACAGCGCGCCCATCACCAGCAGGCCGCCCGCCGCCGCGAACGCGGTATCGAATCGCCCGGTCGCCTGCACCACATAGCCGGTCACGATCGGTGCGAGGAAACCGAACACGTTTCCGCCGATCAGCAGCAGGCCCGTCGCGCGGCCGAGATCGGCCTTCGAGCGCAACAGGTCGCCGAGCAGCGTGATGTTGAGTGCGTTACCCGTCGCGACGCTGCCCAGCGCCATCGTGATGAGCAGCAGAATGCCTTCGATGCTGGACACCCAGGGCACGAACAGGATGACCGCGCCGCCGAGCACGACAGAGCCGAGCACGATGCGCCGGCGTCCTGCCTCCACCGCGCGCGCCGTCAGCAGGCGGTCGCTCAACATGCCGAGCGCGACGGAGACGACGATCGATCCGATGTACGGCAGCGCCATCACCGTGCCGCTCTTGAGCAGCGTCATGCCGCGTTCAGCCTGTAGGTAGTTCGGCAGCCACGTCAGAAACAGGTATTGCGTGTAGGCGCCCGCGCCCTGCGTGAGCATGAGGCCCCACATCGTGCGGCTCGCGATGATGCGGCTCAGCCCGATCGGCTGCGACGCGACCGCCTGCGCTTGCGATACGGTCTCGCGCTCGCGGCGAATCGTTTCGCGCTCATCATCGGAAATCCACGAGGCCTCTTCGGGCTGACGGAAAAATGCGAGCCACACGGCAAGCCACACGAAACCCACGAGACCGCAGATGGCGAAGGAGATACGCCAGTCGAGCACCGATACGAGCCAGGACAAGCCCACCGCACCCAGCGCCGGACCGAAGTACGCGCCCGAGTTGAACACCGTCATCGCAGTGCCGCGCTCGCTGCTCGGCACCCATTCGCGGATGATCCGCGAAGCCGCCGGATAACAGCACGATTCGCCGACACCCATCACCACGCGCGCGGCGACGACGCCGCCCATCGACGTGGCCGCGCCGGTCAGCGCGGTCGCGGCGGACCAGAGCGCCATGCTGAAGGCCGTCACCGAGCGTGAGCCGAATCGGTCGATGAGCAGGCCCATCGGGATCAGGCAGAGCGTGTAACCCCAGAGAAAGGAAGAGAACAGATAGCCGAGCTGAACCTTGTCGATGCCCAGCGCCGCCTGGACGTGGCCGGCCGACACGGACAGCGCGACGCGATCCAGATAGTTGATCGCGGCGAGCGCGAACAGCATCAGATACACCCAGTAGCGAGATCTCCAGCGCACAATCGTCTCCTTTTTGGTTGCCGGGCTTCGCTGGCCGGCAACGCGATTCCTGAAAGTGATGTCGTGAATATAAATTATATTTTCCATCCGGACAACGCGCTTCTGTCGAACGAGGGTTTGCACCGACGCTCGCATCGTCGCCGAAGCGACACAAAAACGTTCGCTATCCGAATCAGTTCGGGAAGATTTCCCCGATGTGACTACCGGCCGCCCGACACCACCAGGTTGGCGCTCAGCAGATACCCTGCGTCGTCGTTCAGCAGCCAGAGAATCGCATTGGCGATCTCCTCCGGCGATCCGCCGCGTCCGATCGGAACTTCGTCCGCGAGACGCTCGATGCGTCCGGGTTCGTTGAAATCGGTGTACACGAGGCCCGGAGAAACCGCATTCACGCGGATGCCCTCGCGCGCCACTTCCTTCGCGAGGCCGATGGTCAGCGAATTGACCGCGCCTTTCGATGCCGCATAGTGCACGCGCCGGCCCGCCGATCCGTGCGTAGCCGCCACCGACGACACGTTGACGATGCGCCCGCCCGCGCCGCCGCGCGCCGTTGACATGCATCGCACGGCTTCGCGGCAACAAAGGAAATAGCCCATCACGTTGACGGCGAGGGTTTCCTGCAACGCGGAGACGTCGAGGTCCGCGAGACGGGTCGAGCCGCCGCTCACGCCCGCATTGTTGACGAGATCGGTCAGCGGGCCATAGCGTCGCGCGACCTCATCGAACATGGCGACGACGGCGCGCTCGTCGGACGTATCGGCTTGCCACGCGAATGCGTCGCCGCCCGATGAAACGATCTCGTCGGCGAGCCGTTCGGCGGCCTCCACCCCATTGCGATAATTGATGCAGACGCGATAGCCGCTGCGCGCGGCGCCCCGCGAGACGGCCGCGCCGATGCCGCGCGAGCCGCCGGTCACGATCAGCGTGCGGCGCGCGCCCGGCGCGCCGACAGGTGAAACGGGATTGCGAGAAGTGCTCATGGTTGCCCTGCGTCCCCTGGAAAAGGTCCAGCTTCCCGTTCCGGCGCGATCATTCTTTCGCCGGTTCCGTGGCGTTCTTCTCCACACGATGCCAGCCGGCCTCGATGTGCTCGACCATTGCCGCCAGCGCGCCAGCACGATCGCCTTCTTCGAGCCGGCGCAGGATCTCTTCGTGCTCGTGCAGCAGTTGCTTGAAGCGGGCTGCCTGGTCGTCGTGGAAGTTGAACGGATACTTGGCCCATAAGACCCGGACGAACTGCAGCGTCTGCGGGCGATCGGCGATTTCATAGATTCGAAAGTGAAACCGGACGTTGGCCGCACGCACCGGGAACGGCTCGCGCGCCTTCGTCAACTTGCTCAACTCGCGATGGATCGTGCGCAGCTCGGCGATCTCGTTGTCCGTGATCTTTTCGAGCGCCCACTCCGTGAGCCGGCGCTCCAGCACCACGCGCAACTCGAAGATCTCGCGCACGCTCTTGCGATCTATCTCCGGCACGAGCAGCCCCTTGTGCGGGATGCTCAGCACGAAGCCCTCCATTTCGAGCGCCTTGAGCGCCTCGCGCACCGGCGTGATCGATACGCCGAGTTCCTCCGCGATCTCCGCCTGCTTCAGCTTCTCTCCCCGCCGGTACTCGCCCGAGATGATCCGCTCTCTCAGCCGCTCGGCCACCTGATCCAGCTTTGTTCGAAACACCATATGAACCCCAGAGTGTCCTGCCTTGTCCGCTCGCGGCCCCGCCGCGCAAATCCGCGGCTGGCCCGAGCCTGTCGTGTCTGCCGGAGCGGTTCGCCGTCCGGCACGGAGGACATTGTAAGGGGCGAATAAAATATATGGTCCTCGGCCAGCCGCACCCGGCATGCGCCAGAACGCTTCCGATCCGCCTTGTCAGACGCTCGAATGCGCGCTCGCTCAGGCGCGGGTTCCGTCCGTATCCAGCACGAATTTGGGCAGCACGAAACCGTCGGGCATCGGCTTGAAGATCATGCGGACTTGCTTGCCGATCCAGCTTCCCTCGGGCAGCGGCGCTTCAAGGTTCGAGACGAGCACGGCGCCTTCTTCCAGACGCACCGCAATCACGTTGTAGGGCGCCGGGTATGCGTCCAGATAGGTCTTGTGAAAGACGACCCAGGACAGCACCGTGCCACGCCCCGACACGCCGCGCCATTCGAGTTCGCTGGACAGGCAGTGCGGGCAGACCGGCCCCGGCGGGTAAAGCACGGTGTCGCAGGACGTGCAGTGCTGGAGCTTGAGCGCGCCATCGCGGATGCTTTGCCACATCGGTGCGTCGTACATGCCCATCACCGGTTGCGGCGTGCGCGGCGCTTCGGCGGGTGTTTCAGTCATGTGGATTTCCTATCGGCTATAGATGATCGAAACAGCCTTGCCGGCGACATCGGATGTGTAGTGCGCGTGCCGGCAGTCGTCGATCTGACGCTCGCCGCATTCGCCGCGCACCTGCCGCACGCATTCGATCTGATGCGCCCAGCCCTGCATATAGGTCTCCGACAAGTGCCCGCCGCCCGTATTGGTCGGCAGCTTGCCGCCCGGCCCGATGCCCTCTTCGCGCAGAAACCGTCCGACGTCGCCGACCGCGCAATAGCCGTAACCTTCGAGCGCGAGCGGCACATGCACGGAGAAACTGTCGTACACCTGGAACAGGTCCATGTCCTTCGGACCAAAACCGGCCATCTCGTAGGCCTGACGCGCGCAGTCCTGCTGCGCGGACAGGTAGAAGTCGGTCAGGCGCGGTTCGAGGCTGGTGGCGCCGCGGTTCAGATCGCGCCGCCCGATCGCCTCGATATAAACGGGCGGCTTTTTGAAGCGCGCCGCCCGCTCGGCCGTCGTGACGATCAGCGCGACGCCGCCGTCGTTGATCATGCAGTAGTCGTACAGGCGCAGCGGCTCGCAGATGTATTTGGCCTCGCGGTATTCGTCGAGCGTGATCCGCTTGCGCATCACCGCGTTCGGATTCATGGAGGACCACGCGCGCTGCGCGACCGCGACGTGCCCGAGGTCATCGGGCTCGAAGCCGCGTGCCTCGCAGAAGGCGCGGAACGTCAGCGCATACAGCGCGCCTTGCGACGTGAGGCCCCACGGCGAGTGATACACGTACGAGAGAAACGCATCGCCGCCCATTGCCTGCGGGCCGCCGTACTGGATCTGCGCCGAGCGCTGATCGTTGCCGTAGACGAGGGCCACCGTCTCCGCGAGGCCCGCCTGAATCGCCGTCACCGCCTGAGCGACCGACAGCACCGCATCGGCCTGATCTCCCCAGCGCGGATCGATGCCGAGCACTTCGGACATCCGCTCGTAGGCCGTCGTCGGACCGACGATGAGACCGTCGATTTCATCCTTGCCGATGCCCGCGTCGTCGAGCGCCTGGCGCAGCGCGATCGCGCCGTAGCCGTAGCTGTCGGTCGGCTTCTCGCCGCCGCGCACGCGCTTCCAGTCGCCCACCCAGTCCGAATGGCCGACGCCGACCACAGCTGCCGCCCGGCGCAGCGCTTTCGACGGGCTTGCCGCTTTCCACTTGCTCACGAAAACACTCCTTGATCGTTCAGTTCGTCGAGTTGCTTCCCGGACATGCCGAGCAGGCGGCCGAGCACCTCGCGCGTATGCTGGCCGAGCAGCGGCGGCGGCTGAAGCTCGACGCGCTCGCCGTCGATGAGATACGGCGGCGAGTTGAGCAGCACCGCGCCGATCTCCGGATGCTGCACGTGCTGCCAGTAGTTCCGATGCGCAAGCTGCGGATCTGCTTCGATGAGCCTGCGCGAATGCGCGACCTCGGACACGGCGATCCGTTGCGCACGCAACGTCGCCACGATCTCGTCGGGCGAATGCGTTGCGCACCATTCGGCCACGGCCTGCTCGACGCGATCCTGCGCGGCCAGGCGGCCAGCCGCGGTGGAAAGCGATGCATCGTCGCCCAGCTCCGCGCGCCCGATGATCGCGGTGAGCGCGCGCCACTGCGCATCGTCCGTGACGGCCACGGCGACCCACTGATCGTCGCCGCGCGCGCGAAAGATGTTGTGCGGCGCATGGCTGCGGCTGCGATTGCCGACTTGCGGCGGCTCGTGGCCCGTCGCGCTCGCCTCGACGATGGCCGGGCCGATGAAATTGATCGTCGATTCGACCTGCGACAGATCGATCTTCATGCCGCGCCCGGTCTTGCGCCGATGCGCGAGCGCGGCGAGCACCGCGAACGCCGCATGATAGGGATTCGCGGCATGATCCGGATAGTGCGTGCCCGGACCGACGGGATCGGCGGGACCATAGGCCGTCTGCCACATGATGCTCGTGACGGCGCTGATCGTCATGCCGACGCCGAGCAGGTTCGCGCGCGGGCCGTCCTGTCCGTACATCGGCATCGACAGATAAATGATGTCGGGCTTGATCTCGCGCAGCGCCTCGTAGCCGAAGCCGAAGCGGTCCATCGCGCCGGGGCCGAAGTTGTTCGACACGACATCCGACTTGGCGACCAGTTCACGCACAATGCGCTTGCCTTCCTCGGTCTTCAGGTTCAGCGAGATGCTCTTCTTGCCCGTGTTGCGCGACGCGAAGTAACCGCTGCGGTTCAGTCCGAAGACGCCATCCTTGTAAGGACCGGCCGTGCGCACTGAATCGAGGCGCGTGGTGCTTTCGATCTTCAGCACTTCAGCGCCGAAATCGGAGAACACCTTCGTGCCGAACGGCCCTGCTCCGGCCCATGTGAGATCGGTAAAGCGAACACCTTCAAGGAAATCAGGCTTCATGAAGTCTCCTCTTCTTGTGTCACGCCGGCTGCGGCTGTTCGTTGCCGGCGATGGCGGGCCTGAGCTTCCATACGGGCTCGGACAATCGATAAGGCGCGCCGGGAAAGCTCACGCGAGCGCCCGCGAGCGACAACTCCACCTGCTCGAAGTACTCGCGGTGTCTCAGCTGAGGATCGTCGAGCACGTCGGTGACTCGGGCCACCGGGCCCATCACGATCTTGCGTTTCAGCGCCTCTTGCGTGAGTTGATCCTGCGTGTAGTCCCGCGTGAACGATTCCAGCGTCTGACGGAATATCGACTTCGCCTCGCCCGTGAGCCGCCACACGCGATCCGCCCAGCGCTCCTTCGTGAGTTCTTCCGCCGACGGATGTCCCGTCTCCTGAATCCAGCCCACGAGCGCGTTCCACGACACGCCCAGCGAGCGCGGCGCCGCCAGGAAAATCAACCCGTCGCGGCACGCGAACATGTCCTCGCTCGCGTCTCGCGTGCCTTCGCCGCCACGCATCGACACCTTGCGTTCGAAGTCCCACATCTGGATGGAGTTCTGCAACGAGTGGGCGATGCACTCCTGCGCCGATACGTCCACCTCGTGACCGCGGCCCGTGGCCAGCGTGTCGTACAGCGCCAGCGATGTCGCCGTTGCCGCGTACACGCCCGTGACCATCGTCGCTTGCAGGCCCGGCAAGCGCAGCGGCGCATCGGTCAGCCGGCCCGACAGCCAGGCGATGCCGCCCGCCGACTGCAGCGTCAAATCGGTCGCGGGCGCATCCGCCCACGGACCCGTGCGTCCGAAAGGCGAGATCGACGTCACGACCGCCAGCGGAGCCTGCTGCTGCACCCACGACAGTTCGTCATACAACGGACCGCCGCGCTCGAGCAGGATCACATTCGCCGCCTGCGCCAGCGCCGCGAACGCTTCGCGGCCTTTCGCGGAGGCCAGATCCAGCGTCATGCTGTCCTTGCCCGCGTTCAAGAACTCGAATTCATAGACCGCCGGCTCGCGTTCGATTGCGTCCGCCGATGTCGCCGCCTGCCGGTCAGGCAATCCGCTCGGCGGTTCGATACGCGTGACCCGCGCACCGAGATCCCCGAATAGGCGGCCCACGTAGCGGCCGAATTCCCACGTCAGGTCCAGTATCTGGACGTCTTCAAATGGACTATTCACTGCTCCTCCTTGGTTCCCCGTGCCAAAAATATAATTTATATTCTATATGCGCGCAAGCGGATCGATGAGAGTCTTCGCTCGCGGATGCATTGCGATACCGTATGCATCGAATCGATGCAGTCGTCTCTTCACATGCGAAGCCGGCTTGCTCCGGCATCGCCCTTCATTGAGCTTGCTGATGCCACTGTCCACTATCGAAGAGCGGGAATTGCTGCACACACGGCGTATCGAAGCGAATGGCTATGCGAGGCCGGGCGGTCTTTACGACCTCGAAGCGCGCCTCGTCGATGTCAAGACACACGACAAGATCGGACCCGCCGGCACGCGTCGCGCGGGCGAGCCCATTCACGACATGTCGCTGAGAATCACGATCGATACCGAGATGCATATCGTCGCCGCCGAGGCGTGCTTCGATGCGCATCCTTATGAGAACGTGTGCGACCGCATCGCGCCCGACTACGGAAAACTCGTGGGATTACGCATTGCGCCGGGCTTGAGCGCGGCTGTGAAGGAACGCCTTGGCGGCACGCGCGGCTGCACGCATATGACGGATCTGATCGGCGTCCTGGCTACGCTCGCCTTCCAGACCATGGCGAATCAGCGCGCACGGGATGCGCAGAATCGCGAGCGGCCGTTTCAGCTGAACCGGTGTCATGCATTGGCAACCACCGGTGAGGTCGTGCGTCGCTATTACCCACGCTGGTATGCGTCGATCAAACCCGCCAGCTGACGTGCGCGATGCAACAAGCGTCAACATCTCCGCGGGCTGCACACGGATGCGGTTAGAAAGCCTCCTTTGGAAACTCAGTATCTGCGGATCTGCATCGAGCCGGTGTGATGCCGAGAGGTTAAGCGCGCGTGAGGTAAGGTTGTTTGTTAGGGCCGGACCGTCGACCGCGATACTTCGACGCTAATTGATTTGCCACTGACTCAGTGCCTATCCTGGCTTCGCACGAAAGGCTCGCTGCGAGAGGACCACGCTTAGGAGACTTAGTTGCGTTTCGATCTACAATCGCTGAAGCTTTTCGTCGCCGTCTGCGAACACGGGAGCATCGCGCGGGCTGCGGAATTCGAGAACATCGCGGCTTCGGCGCTCAGCAAGCGCATGTCGCAGCTCGAAGACATCCTCAAGACGGCGTTGTTCGTGCGTAGCAACAAGGGTCTGGAATTGACCGTCGCGGCGGCAGCACTGCTGCAACACGCACGGACGCTTCTGCGCGACATCCAGCAGATGGAAAGCGAATTGCTCGACCACGCGGAAGGCGTTCGCGGTCAGATCCGGCTACACGCCAGCCTCTCCACCATCGTCCAGTACATCGCCAAGGATATCCGCGATTTCCTGGATCTCCATCCAGCTTTGCGCATCGACCTTCAGGAGAGCCTGAGCCCTGCTGTCGTGCGCGCCGTTTCCGAAAACACTGCCGATATCGGCGTGTTCGGCGGCACCACGGTAACTGCCGGCCTGCAGGTCTATCCGTACCGAAGCGACCGCCTCGTGGTCATCATGCCGCCCGATCATCCGCTGAGCCGTGCCGGCCGTCTCAAGTTTCGCGAGGTGGCGCGATATCCGCTCGTGGGGCCTCAGGAAGGAAGCTATCTGAATTCGCTAGTGTTGCGGGCGGCGGCAGACCTCGACCATCCGCTCAAACTGTCTATCCGGGTCAATGGCTTCGAGCCGGTGCGCAGCATGGTCGAGGCGCGCCTTGGCGTGGGACTCGTGCCCGAGCATCACGCCGAGCGCTACGTCAGCTCGGCGCCGCTGGTTGCTGTCCCGCTGGACGAACCGTGGGCCGAGCGGCACTGGAAAATCCGCGTGCGTGAGGCGGAGTCACTTCCCGCACCCGTCCAGCTCTTCCTCAAACACCTGCTTGCAAGCGCGCAGCAGCAGCCCGGCAATCACGAATAAGCTAGCCTCAATCCGGGTTCCGGCCACGACAGCACACCCAGACGCCCGGTGCCGGACATCGTGACATACGCTGTCTTCATGTCGGCGCCTCCGAAGCAGATGTTCGTCACCATGCCGTCGGGCACCATGACTTGCCGCATCACCTCGCCGGTCGGCGCGACGACGGTGATGCAACCGGTGACGAGCGTCGCTACGCAAATGTTTCCTGCCGCGTCCACGGCCAGGCTGTCGAATCGCTGGTAGCCCGGAAGCCCGCACACGAGACGTCCGCCGTGCGGCGATGGATACGGATGCTTGCGCGCCCGGCCGGGTTCCTCCAAGTCGAACGCCCATAAGCGCGCCGTTTCTGTTTCGGCGACGTAGACCACGCGATCGTCGGGCGACAGACCGACGCCGTTCGCGGTAGTAAGCGGATACGCGACTTCGACGATCATCGACCCGTCGGCTCGCGCGTAATAAAGACCCGCGTGATCGCGATCGCGCAGCCGGTTCTTGCCGAAATCAGTGAAGTAAAAAACCGCCTTCGTGGTCGAACACGATGTCGTTCGGCCCGCACAGCGGATGATCGCCGCAGCGGTCGTAGAGCGTCGTCAGCGTGCCCGTGCGCAGGTCGAACCGTTCGATCCGCCCACTCGTATAGCCTGGATGGATACCCGCCCGAGTGCGATTGAGCCCCGCAACGGTACGGAACAGGAATCCCCCGTTGTTGCAGATGTAGAAAGCGCCGTCCGGACCCACAGCGAGACCGTTCGGCCCTCCACCTGTATCCGCGACGACGCTCACCCTGCCGTCGACGGATACGCGGCTGATCGTCTCGCGCTCGATCTCGACCAGTACGACCGAGCCATCGGGCATCGCCACGGGTCCTTCGGGGAACATCAAGCCCTCCGCCAGGATGCGGACGTCGCTATTCATGTGTCGTCTCCTCGGTTCAACGCTTGTCCGCATTCTCGACGGAACGATTGTCGTACGTGGTTTCATCATCCTTTTCGGCGAGCGCATATTGCAGCGGTACGGCGGCGGCGACCTTTTCGGGTGTTGCATGCGCCGTCCAACGCTGGGCCTCGACGATGGCATTCGTCACCGCTCGCACGGTATTCGGATACCAGTCGAGAAAGTCTCTGGTCGTGTACATGGCCGCTTGCGGCCCGCGCACATAGCCCGTCGTCAATTGAGCCGCTTAAGTTCGCCGTCGTCGGCGTACCAGTCCACGGTCTTGCCGCTCGTGTTGACGGTGACGGCGCGCGGCTCGCTGAACTGATCGAACGACTCGATGCCCGTCTCCCGCCCCACGCCGCTGTTCTTGAAACCGCCCCAGGGCGATGCGGGATCGAGCCGGTGATGGTCGTTCACCCATACCATGCCGAACTCCAGCTTCGATGCCACGCGATGCGCCCGCGCCACGTCTCGCGTCCACACGGATGCGGCCAGACCGAACTGCGTCGCATTGGCGATGCGAAGGGCGTCGGCTTCATCATCGAACGGCATGATGACAGTGACCGGGCCAAACACTTCCTCCTGCCCCATCTCCGATTCCGGCGGCACGTCGTACAACACAGTGGGTTCGAGATAAAATCCCTCCGTTAGACCCTGCGGCACGCCGCCTCCGATCAGGCACTTCACGCCGGCTTGCTTTGCGCGGTCCAGCATGGCCAGAATTCGCTGACGCGAGCGGCCCGAAATTACAGGGCCGAGCTGCGTCTTGGCATCAGTCGGATCGCCGACCCGGATTTGCGACGCCTTGGCGCGGAAGCGCTCGAGAAACTCCGCGTACATCGATTTTTGCACCAGGATGCGCGCGCCGCAGACGCAGGTCTGCCCCGCGCCGATGAACGCCGCGAAGGCCGCGCCATTCACTGCGCGCTCCATGTCAAAATCGTCGAAGAGGATCACCGCGCCCTTGCCGCCGAGTTCGAGCGTCGTGAGCGCGAAATTGCGCGCCGCCGCTTCGCCGATCGAGCGCCCGACTTCCGTGCCGCCGGTGAACACTACCTTGCGAATGAGCGGATGACGAGCCAGCGCCGCGCCGGCCTCGCGCCCTTCGCCGTTCACCACGGTGACGACGCCCTTCGGCACGCCCGCCTCGTCGAGCAAGCGCACGAGCCGCACGGTCGTCAACGGCGTCTGCTCCGATGCCTTGATGACGACGCTGTTGCCCGTTGCAAGCGCCGGCGCGAGACTCTTCGACAGGATCATGAGCGGATGATTGAACGACGTCATCAACGCGACGACGCCGAGCGGCACACGCTGCGTATAGCAGAGATACGGACCTTCGATGGGAATGACGTCGCTGCGCCGCGTGAGCGCGAGCGCCGCGAAATAGCGATAGAACTGCGGCAAACGCGAAATCTGCGCGCGCGTCTCCGAGATCGGCCGGCCGTTGTTGAGCGTCTCCAGCTTGTAGAACTGCTCCAGGTCCGCCTCGAACAGATCGGCGAAGCGATTCAGGATGCGCGCGCGCTGCTGGATGGGCATGTCTCGCCACGTGCCGGCATCGAATGCGCGATGTCCCGCCTGCACCGCGCGATCGACATCGCCGGCGCTCGCGGCGGCCAGCGCACCGATCACGCCGCCCGTGGCAGGATTGACAATGTCCATCGTGTGGCCGCTCTCCGCATCGGTCCATTCGCCATCGATAAAGAGTTGAGCATCGAGATGATTCGGGTTTGCTGTGTCCATGTGTTTTCCTGAGTTCGGTTATTTCGAAGGCGATGCGTGCGCCGGGCGCACCTCGGGCGCATCGTGCAGGTCGGCGGAATCGGGCTGGAGATCTTCGAGGCGTTCGCCGGTCGGCTCGACGCCGAGCCACGCCACCACGACGATCTGAATGGCGAGCAGGCCGATCATCAGCGCCAGCACGCCGACAATGCCATGCTGCGCGAAGAGCGCCACCACGATGAACGGCGTGACGATGGTCGCGCCGCGTCCGAGCGTGTTGCAGATGCCGGAGGCGCGCAGCCGCACGGGCGTCGGAAAGAGCTCCGGCACATACACCGCGAACAGCAGCGCAACGAGCACGTAAATGGGAATGGTGAGCAGGAGGCCGATGACGGGCAGCAGCATCGCGCTCGAAACGAACGGATAGATTGCTCCGAAGACGATGGCCGCGAGCGACGCGCCGATGATGGTCGGCTTGCGGCCCCACGCGTCCGCCGTCAACGCGCCGATGCCGCTGCCGATGGGCGCGCCGAGCGACATCACGAGCGCGAAGCCGAACGACTTCGCGATGCTCATGCCCTGATGCACGAAGAAAGTCGGCAGCCACGTGACGAAGCCGTACAGCAGCGTATTGATGACCACGAGCGTCACGCAGCCGACGATCATGCGCGGCAGCATTGCACCGGAAAACAGCGAGCCGAACGACATCGGCGCTGCATTCGATGCTTTCGTCACGAGCGGTGGCGGCAGCGGTTCACCGCCGCGCGCGTGCGTCACTTCGGCCTCAATGCGCGACATGATCGCTTCGGCTTCGTCGTCGCGCCCGACAGATTCCAGCCAGCGCGGCGACTCGGGCAAAGACTTGCGCGCATACCAGACGCCGAGCGCGCCGAGACCGCCGACGACGAACATCGCGCGCCAGCCGAGCGACGGAATCAGCAGCAAGCCGATCAGCCCCGCGACCGGCAAACCGGACACGACGAATACGGCCATCAGCCCTTGCAGCTTGCCACGTTTGGTCGGCGGCACGAACTCCGTCAGCGTCGAATAGCCGACTACGTTCTCCGCGCCGAGGCCCAGACCCATCACGAAGCGGCACGCGATCAGCACCGCCATGTTGGGCGCGAGTGCCGCGCCGAGCGATGCGAGCCCGAAAATCGCGAGATTCGCCTGATACGTGAAGCGCCGCCCGAAACGGTCACCGAGAAAGCCGGTGCCGAGGGAGCCCAGCATCATGCCGAGAAAGGTCAGCGACACGAACAATGCGTTCTGCGCGAGCGTGGAAAACCCGCTTTGCAGCGTCGCGCCGAGCACGGTCGATGCGACGTAGATATCGAAGCCGTCGAAGAACATGCCGATGCCGATCAGCCACATAATACGGCGATGAAACGGCGACATCGGCAAACGATCCAGTCTCGGGCCTGCGTTGACGTACATGGTTGTCTCCTCCTTGTCGTCTGGTCGTTCCGTCTTCAGCGGCCTTGCATCAGGCGCAGGGAACTGACGGTCAGCATGTCGGTGGCGGTGCGGAAGTTGTCTTCGACGCGGCTTTCGCGCGCGGCCTGAAAGAACGCCTTGCAATGGCGCGCGCCGGTGTCGTCAAGCGCGAAGATGCGCCGAGTCAACGCATCGGCCTGCGCCTCCAGCGCGTCGCGTTCGCAGATGCGCGTGATGAGCCCCGCCTGCAGCGCTTCATCCGGCGTGATGGCATCGCCGAACAACACCATGGGAAACAGCACCTTGGGCAACGCATAGTCGCCGGCGTACGCCATGATCGCGGCGGGCGGTAAGCCCTTGCGCATCTCCGGAAACGCAAGCGATGCGTTCGAAGCCACCAGCGTGAAATCGCACAACATCGCGAGCCCCAGGCCGAAGCCCATCGCATCGCCGTGCACCTGCGCGATCGAGATGAGCGACGTATTGCGCACGAGCCGCTTCATTTCGATGAGCCGCGCGATCTCCTTTCGGATCGACATGGCATCCGTGCCTGCGCGCTCGCGTCCGAGGCAAAAGGTTTCGCCTACCGCGCGGATGCGGAGCACGCGTGCGGTGGGCTCCAGCGCTTCGGCACGCAGAGCGGCGGACATCGCATCGAACATGGCGGCAGATATTTCGTTGCCGCAGTCAGGGCGATTGAGCGTGAAGGTCATCACGCCGTCCAATCTGTCGATCAAAACGGGTTGCGGCAGCGAATCGCGATCCATGGCACTCCTCCTGTATAATCTGTATACAGCGTATTCAGAAACGGATAGAGGTGTCAATGGCTGCTGCAAAAACCGCTCGACCGAAAGGGGAACTCCGCGCGAAGGAAGCACGCGCTGTCGCGAGCACGCCGACGCTCAATGACATCGCGGAGCGTTATCACGCCAGGCTGCGTGCGGTGGATGCTTCCGGTGATTCCCTGAGTGAAGGCGTCGTCGTGCCCGCATTGCGCGAGGCGATCGTGGAAGGCGTGTTGACGCCGGGAAGCCGGCTGTCGGAAGTTCAGGTCGCGAAACAGTTGAGTGTGAGCCGCACGCCCATGCGTGAGGCGTTCGCGCAGCTCGAGCGCGAGGGGCTCGTCAATATCGTGCCGCGCGTGGGCGCATTCGTGCGAGCGGTGAGCGTGCGTGACGTCGAGGAAATCTACACGGTGCGGGCCGCGCTCGAATGTCTCGCCGTGCAGCTTGCATCGGAGCGCATCACGCCGCTCGGCACGGCGCAACTCGATGACGTCATCGCCGACATGCAGCACAGCGTCGATGCGGATGATCCGTCCGCTTACGTCGATGCGCTCGATCGTTATTACGCGATCGTGATGACCATCGCGGACAACCGGACTTTGCAGGCCAATCACGCCGCGCTGATCGGTCCCGTGCGGCGCTTGCGTCGCATCGCGATGGCGCGTGGCGGGCGCATGCGGACGTCGTTCGACATGGCGAAGAAGATTCGCGACGCCATCGTCGGCCATTCATCGGACGTTCAGGAACTGATGCGCGAACAACTGCGCGGCGCATGCGCGGCGGCAATGGATGTGCTCAACAGCAGCACTTCGTGAGGACGGTAGTACGTTGCCGCACTGGCTCGACTAGAAGAGACGCTCGACGTACAACCGGTGCGCATGAGCCCAATGCCGCCTTGCTGCCATTCGAGATTCGGTGCGGTCGCTCGTCTTCAGCGCGGAGCGGCAACGGGCATTTACCGCCGCAGGATTGAAGTGTGGCGCGATGGGTGAGCAGGGGAATTCTTCAGTAAAGGTGAAAACCGATAGTCTCTCCATGATCTGAACGGTGAGCACTGCAAACTTGCGCGAATCCATTTATAGTTGCATGGGTCGCATCCCCGCCGCGATCAGTGATGGCCGAATGCGAAACTGCACCATCGACTCGCGCTCGAGACGTTTCCAACGTTGTCGCGGCCAATGCATTCGACATCAGGTTCACTGACTGAGCCGCGAGCGAAACTCTCGCCCTCACGGATAGGCTCGGCAGCCGTATCATGCGGACGCCCCCGAGCCCGTTAGCCACCACGTGGCCTCCTCGTTTCAAAGGCAAGCCGCTGCGCGGTAGACCTATGCCGCGAACATCGAATTGATCCGGTCGGCCAATATTGTGAACCTGATTGGGCACGCAATTTCCCGTCAAACTATTAAGGGTCGGTACCTACAACCTCGGCGTTCCATTCAATTGGGTCCCGATGTCAAAGCGACGAGAGAAACCACTCGCACGTCGCCGGAGCTGTTGGCTGCCCCGGCCGTCTGAGGCCAGCAAAGTGCTTGTAACAGCGACCCGCGCGATGGGATTAGGCCTGCACAATCGACCGCGCCCTTTCGTGAATCCGTCTCCGATCACGGTCGCCATCTTCTTGGTGGTGCTTTTTATCACCTATCCATTGTCGATGGAAATGGGAGGCCTCAAAAGTGAGGTGCAACACTTATCTCGTATAAGGTGTTGCAATGCCCGACAAAACTATTTCATACCAGCACCTTCAACCTGAAGAACGCCTCGCCATCGCAAGCCTACGAATGCAGGACGTGAGCATACGGGCCATGGCCCGTATGCTCGGGCGCTCGCCTTCCACCGTGAGCCGTGAACTGACGCGCAACAGCTCTCCTGCTGGCTACGCATCAGTGCCAGCTCAAGCGCTGTGCGCCGCCCGCCGTAGGGCTGGTCGCGGCCCCGCCAAGCTTTGCACGCAAGGCGTTCGCTGGCGGATTGTGCTCACGTTGCTGGACTGGAAGTGGTCGCCCCAGCAGATATCGGGCACACTTAGGCGGATGTATCCGACCGACCCCACCCAGCACGTATCGCATGAAACCATTTACACGGCTATCTACGCTCAGCCGCGTGGCGAATTGCGCCGCCAGTTGATTGCCTGCCTGCGCCACGGCCACAACACCCGCATGTCGCGCACGCGCGGCACAGACCGACGCGGGCAGATTCCCAACATGGTGAGTATTCACGTACGCCCGCCCGAAATCGAGGACCGACTGCTGCCTGGTCACTGGGAGGGCGACTTCATAAAAGGCGCTGGGAACCAATCCTCCGTTGGCGTGCTGGTTGAGCGCACCAGCCGGCTGGTGCTGCTTGCCAAGATGGACGATGCTACCGCCGCCTCAGCTCTGGCGGGCTTCTCGGCCAAACTCAACTCGATTCCTGAACCCCTGCGCCAGAGCTTCACTTATGACCAAGGCAAGGAACTTACGCGCCATCAGGAACTCGCCGCGGTCACCGGCGTGCGCGTGTACTTCTGTGACCCCCATAGCCCCTGGCAACGCGGCACATGTGAAAACACCAACGGTTTGCTGCGACAATACTTGCCCAAAGGAACCGACCTCTCGGTCTACACCCAGGACGAACTCGATGCTATCGCCGACAGCCTGAACAACCGGCCACGCGCAACCCACGCGTTCTATTCGCCGTTCGAGGTCTTCGCCGCCACGCTCGCCTCAGCAAGCCAATCTCAAGGCGCTAAACATTAACCCCCTGTGCACTTCGGCTTGAAACCGCCCCATAAAACACGTCACTGCTGCTCGGAAAGATGACCGGTGCCGGCACGGACGCCGCAGCATCGTGAGCAGTGGCCGAGGTGCTGCTCGATGAACCGCCTCCGCAAGCCGCGATCGAAGAAACCAACACAAAAGAGCCGACTACGTAGCAAAGCGAATTGTGAATGTTCATTTTCAACTCGACACCTTCCGGTAGCTAAAACAATGGTTGCGCACTGCTGCAGGTTTTTCATGCGCCTCGGGTGCGCAGCCGTTAGCGGCGGCTTTCACACACGCCCATGCGCGCAACAACCGCCCGACGCGGTCGCTCGAAACCGGACCCGTTCCGGACACTGAACCAAGCGCCACCTCAACGGCAGCTTTAGACTGAACATTAATCCGTTCGAGTCGGTCGGCGAGTCATTGGCGATCGCTGCCTCTCGCAAATCAGAGATATCCTCTTTGGAGACGTCGATGTCTCTGTCATCTCCGCCGCTTCGGTGCCTGCTGGATTCGCTTCTTCCAATGCTTCCAGATACTCCCGCACGGCACGGCTTTGGCCCTTGACACAATCCCAGGCGATTGGTTCGGGACCCGATGGAGATAATTCTTCCACAGCCGCGGATCGAAGGCAACGGCGCGACGGCGCGCGCGGGCCTTCGAGACGGCGCTCGACCTCGACCCGACCTATGCACGCCGCCATCAGAATGGTTCGATCGTGCCCCCGGTAAGGCACTTGTATCTCGCAGACGAATAAGTGGAGACGATCTTGTTAAGACCGCCCTTCACGGCCGTTTCTCTTCAACAGAAGGAAGCATTACTTAGCAACACCCCTCCTGTTGCGGTCGATGGGGGCGTTAGATGACCCTTCTTTAACGCAAGCTTCTAGCGCAGCTATTGCCGCGTTAGCTGCAGCCATCACCTCTTGACAAATCTTGTGTCTGGGACTGCGCTCCAGGCTTGAGCAGCCTCCAAAGGCGTTCACTTGGGCTACGTCCGCACGCGCCTTTGCGAGCGCGTCCGGCGCAGAGCCGCTATCTTCTACCAACCTCGCAATGTCAAAAACGGTCCCGGACGGCAATTCTACGTATGTTGGGCAGGTGGCGCCGGCAATCAATATCGAAACAGGACCTGCGACAACCAGCACGGTGATTTTTCCGATTCGACGGGGAACGGTTCGCACGAAAATTACCCCTGTCTAGACGTTTTGCCTAACGGGCGGTGTTTGGGTCGGAGCCGCTTCGGGTGTGTCAAACGAAGGCTTCCGCTTCTGCGCGCGCCCTACCAACCAATACAAGATTAGATTAAATAATCGCGAACGACTGGTTCTTTATTTCGCTATCCTTATGTTCAGTGTATGTATAATCTTGACCGTCCGAAGCGCCTGAGCTTTTCACAAAAAAGAAAAGTTGACCGGGACGCTTGTTCGTTATTAGTCAGTATGACTCCGCGAGGCAGGGGCTGGCCTGGCGCGCGGAATCAGACGCGGGTTAGCATCGCTGCCAGAG